>NZ_JBFTLU010000164.1:0-9943 GCF_056396605.1 Pseudomonas sp. 05T35 | reverse complement strand
CCTAGATGCTATCTACGACAAAATCTTCCTTGAGATTGAAGGCGCTATCAATCAGAAACTTGAGAAATTCAACAACCTTGTTTACGGGCCTGAGCGTAACCCGTCACAGCTTCGTATTAAGAGTGCCAACTCTTACAGCTTCACCTCTCCACTGGATACTGGAACAGGCAAATCGTATGCGGGATTGGTCGGGTTTGACCTATCAATGTTGTCGCTCACGCGCCTGCCATTCGTCATCCATGATTCGATGATATACAAAAACATCGAAATTGCCGCCACTGAACATATCATTAAGATCCTGGCCTCCTTCAAACAAAAGCAAATTTTCCTAGCTTTTGATGAGGCAAAGAAGTTCAACAGCGCAACTCAGAAAATCCTGCAAACCAATAAGGTATTACAACTACACCGCGACAAACTGCTCTACAGCAAGGATTGGAGGGCGAAAGAGAAGAGAACGTAGGGAGGCCTAAACGGCGAGGCATGAGCACGGGGATGCTCATGCATACCTCGCAGTTGTTGAAGCGGCTCTGTGCGCCAGTCTGGCCGGCGTGCTTGGCCTGTCTCTACTGGAGGGTCATCTGTGTAGCCAACGATTCCAGGGGCGAACGCCGCTCGCGCACCTACACACCTACACAACATTCGCACCTCCGTGTCCATTAAGAGTTCGATTCCCTTCACCCGCTCCAATCGAATTTGGTCTCACGTCAAGGTGGTTTTGACGGGAGATGTAGAGACATAAAAAAACCGGTCCAAGTGGCCGGTTTTTTGTGGGCGGGATTTAGTGAAGCACTGTTTCTTCCACCCTTGAACAACCTGTTAACACCAGCCAAATTCAGTGTCGACCACCCATTTACTGGTGGCACAAAGAAGCCAATTTCCGAAAAGGCAATGTCCCACACGACACTGGGAATTGTCCGTACACTTGCGCATTGCTGTGCTTTTGTCACGAGGCTTATAGTCGGCCGACGCCCAAATGGCGTGTCGGGTTTGGCGACTCGACGACATGGTGCAGAAGCTTCCGAGCAGTTTCGGAGCGCTTTTGAACGCACTTAGCTGCCTGTTTTTTGGTAGCTGTGCGTGGGAGATCCTAGGATCTGCCGGTTATGCCATGTMCGGTTCGCCAACCCGCGTACAGCTGCCACCCATTTGTTTGGCGACAATTGAGTGGTGGGGTCCTCCAACTACATGGTGATCACTCATGAATGAATACATGGCCTTAACCAGCAACGCCGACGACCTACCCTCCCTGTTCGTCAACACCACTCAACCGCTGCATTCACTGCTCAGCACGGCCAGCTACAGAATCCGAGCCGTGACGCAGATTCTTGAAAACCTCGCGATGCGGGGTGACATCACCACTGACTCGGTCATTCTCAGCGACTTCGCATTGCTCTGCTGCATACCTTTGCGCGACGGTTGCGATGTGCTGGATGTGATTGCGCGACGCATGGATGCAGAACCGTCCTGACGTTACAAGGGGGCGCTGTTTCGGCGCCTTCTCCAGATCTTGACACTGCAAATCACGCATGCTAGCGAATGCTATACTTCTTTCAAATTGCATGAAGTCTGCAACGTCCCCTACCGCTACAGATACCGACTGCAAATCTCAGTTAACGGCTGCAGGACAGAGGAGGTCCACAGCAAGCACGAGATGGGAGGTGTGGTATGAATCGGCACTATTACATCAGTGACAATCTCGACGATCTTGAAACCGTTGAAAATGAACTGGAAGCCAACGGCATCAATACCGAACAAATTCATGTGCTCAGTGAAGAAGTGGCTGATGTTGAAGAACATCACCTCCACGAAGTTAACTCGTTAATGAAGCAAGATACTGTTCACTCTGGCGAGATTGGTGCGGTGGTCGGCATACCACTCGCGGCGCTGGTCCTGGGTGGCGCCTATTGGCTGGGCTGGACCGAATCCGCTGCAGGCTGGATGCCTTTTATCTTCCTTGCCATTGTTATATTGGGCTTCAGCATCTGGGAAGGCGGTTTTTTTGGAATCCAGGTGCCAAACACTCACTTCCGCAGTTTTAAACAGGTGGTCGACGAGGGTAAACATATCTTCTTCGTGGATGTTGAGCCGGATCAGGAATCGGTACTGGACCGGGTAATCGAACATCATCCAAGGCTGAAGATCGCCGGCACGGGAACGGCAGCCCCCCACTGGACAGTCGCCTGGCAGCACAAATGGCATCAGTTCAAACGAGTGATATCGGGTTAGCCCCGCAGGCTTGAGGGCGTCCGGAAGTGCCATCCGGACGTCGCTTATTGGCCGAAGAAAATCACCCGGCTGAGGAACACATAATCAGCCTCGGTGGCCATCAGTCCGACGAGTACCAGTAAACACAACGGTGGCACCAATATGGCGTAGACCATGGCCAACCGTTCCCAGGCCATGTGCATGAAGACGGAGACAATCAGACCTGCCTTCAACAACATGAGCGTGATGATCAGGAACCACCGGAGGTAGCCCTGGAAGTGAAAATAGTCGACGAGATACGACAGCGTGCTGAGGACGAATAACAGCCCCCAGATTTTAAGGTACAAGCTGATTGGATGTTGCTGACCCTGGGTATGCGCCATCATCAGTGCTCCTCTTCAGAAGCTGTTCACGACCTACCATAAATAGAAGAAAGCAAAAATAAACACCCACACCAGGTCCACGAAGTGCCAGTAAAGCCCGGCTATCTCGACGATCTGATAGTTTCCGGAGCGCTCATAATCTCCGCGCAATACTTTCATCGCCACAATGCTGAGGTAGATGACGCCGACTGACACATGCAGCCCGTGGAAACCGGTAATCATGAAAAAGCTGGCACCAAATTGCGCCGCCCCCATGGGGTTCCCCCAGGGACGCACTCCTTCTGCGATGAGCTTGCTCCATTCAAATGCCTGCATGCTGACGAAGGTCACCCCGAAGGCTGCGGTCGCCAGCATCAGGGCAGCGGTTTTCGCGCGATCATGGCGATAGGCGAAATTGACTGCCATGGCCATGGTGCCGCTGCTACTGATCAGCACAAAGGTCATGATGGCGATCAGAATAAGCGGGATTTCTCTGCCGCCGATCGTCAATGCAAACACTTCACTGGGGTTCGGCCAGGCGCTGGTGATCGTCATGCGTACCGACATGTAGCCGGTTAAAAAGCAGGTAAATACAAACGTATCGCTGAGCAGGAATATCCACATCATCGCCTTGCCCCAAGGCACCTGCCTGAAAGCCTCTCTGTCCGAGGCCCAGTCGTTGGCGATGCCCTGCCATCCCGTTGCAGGTGGCGAGCTGGGTGGGTTGGATGAACTGGACTCGAGTGGGGCTAGCGGGTGCGATGCCATGGCTTTTCACCTCAGGCCGCAGAATCTGGCAATGGCTTCATAGGTTGCCGGCGTACTGGTCAGCAGCGCGAATAGCACGAACCAAAGACCCAGTAAGTAATGCCAATAGATGGCACAGAGCTCTACGCTGGCGCTGAGTTGCGGCAACGGAACGTGATGCAGGAATTTAGCGACGGTTCTGCTCCAGGCGATCAGCCCGCCCAGCAGGTGGAACCCGTGCAGGCCAGTCAACAGGTAGAAAAAACTGTTGGCCGGATTACTGGCGACAAAGTAGCCCCAGGCGACAAACTGCTGCCAAACCCAGAGTTGTCCCGTCAGAAAGGCAACGGCAAATAYACCCCCCACTGCAAAACCAATGACCGTTGCGTCCAGTCGCCCCTGTCGGGCGGCCATACGCGACCACTGCAGGGCGATGCAGCTGAATACCAGAAAAGCCGTATTCAGCCATAGCTGCCATAGGTTGGCCAAGGGCGCCAAGGGCTCCGTCAGGGGTCGCCAGTCGGCCATTTGCGAGCGTTCGATAAAGGCAACCAAAAAGAGAAAGAATAACGAGCTCACCACGGCCAGAAACAAGCGCAGGCCGACTCTTGCGTTTTGGATTCTATCGGCAACCTCGGCGGCCTGAACATCCTCAGGACCACCACTCCAACTACCGCCGGGGTCAGCACCGTCGGCGTTTCTMAATAGCAGCCTGTTCATGTCTTAACGTCCGCAATACTGGCTCCTGCACTGAGTTGCCGCATCTGCTCCAGCTCCTCGTCGGAGACCGTTTGCGGAACGAAATCCTGGTCTATTCCCGGCATGCTGTAGTCGTAGGCCCAGCGATGCACGACCGGCAGCTTCGCGCCCCAGTTACCGTGTACCGGCGGGGTGTCCGGCGTTTGCCATTCCAGACTGGCCGCGCCCCAGGGGTTACTGCCTGCGGGCTTGCCTTTGAAAGTGCTCCAAGCCAGGTTGAACAGGAACAGCAGTTGGGAAACGCCGACGATCAATGCGACCACCGTAATGAAAGAATTCAATTCTTGCGCCGACTGCGGGATGAACGCGTAGTTGTCATAGGCGTAGTAGCGGCGTGGCATGCCCTGGAAACCCAGGTAGTGCATGGGAAAGAAAATCGCGTAGGTGCCGAGAAAGGTAATCCAGAAATGCAGCTTGCCCAGAGTTTCGTTTGTCATGCGCCCGGTGACTTTCGGGAACCAGTGATAAATGCCGCCGAACACCACCAGTACCGGTGCGACACCCATGACCATATGAAAATGGGCCACGACGAAATAGGTATCCGAAAGCGGAATATCCACGATCACATTGCCGAGAAACAACCCGGTCAGACCGCCGACCAGAAAGGTGACGATAAAGGCCAGGGCAAACAGCATCGGTACGGTCAGATGAATGTCGCCCCGCCACAGGGTCAGAATCCAGTTGTAGACTTTCAGTGCGGTCGGCACCGCGATGATCAAGGTGGTGGTGGCGAAGAAAAAGCCAAAGTACGGGTTCATTCCGCTGACATACATATGGTGTGCCCAGACCACAAAACTGAGTACGCCAATCGCAATAATGGCCCACACCATCATTCGGTAGCCGAAGATACCTTTACGCGCATGCGTGCTGATCAAGTCGGAGACCAGACCAAACGCTGGGAGAGCAACGATATAGACTTCCGGATGGCCGAAGAACCAGAACAGGTGCTGGAATAATATTGGGCTGCCACCCTGGTGATCGAGCTGCTGCCCCAGCGAGATGATCGCCGGCATAAAGAAACTGGTGCCCAACAGCTTGTCGAACAGCGTCATGATCGCGCTGACAAACAACGCCGGGAAAGCCAGCAAGGCCATGATCGAGGCCATGAAGATTCCCCATACAGAGAGCGGCATGCGAAACAATGTCATGCCGTGCGTGCGCGCCTGCAACACCGTGGTGACGTAGTTCAACCCGCCCATGGTGGTTGCGACGATAAAAATCGCCAGTGAGACGAGCATCAGTACGATGCCCCACTCGGTCCCCGGTGTCCCCTTGGTAATGGACTGTGGCGGATAGAGCGTCCAGCCCGCACCGGTGGGGCCGCCAGAAACAAAGAAACTGGCGAGCAACACCAGTACCGCGAGCAGGTAGGTCCAGTAACTCAGCATGTTGACGTAGGGGAAGACCATGTCACGGGCCCCCACCATCAGCGGGATCAGATAGTTGCCGAAGCCACCGAGAAACAAGGCGGTGAGCAAATAAATGACCATGATCATGCCGTGCATGGTCATCGCTTGATAGTAAGTACTGGCGTCCATGAACCCCAAACTACCGGGGAAGCCTATCTGCAAGCGCATCAAATCGGACAACACCACGGCGATGATRCCCACGAATATAGCCGTCAAGGAATACTGAATGGCGATGACCTTGTGGTCCTGACTCCAGATATATTTGGTCAGGAAACTTTTGGGCTCGTGCAGTGCTTCTGTTTCGGCTTGCTCCGCATAGGCCATCACGTCATCCTCCAACTGAAGTTTCGGTGTATTGCTGGCTGCTTACGGCTACTTTCCTGGCTCCGCCTTGCTCGCGTCAGCGTCGGCATTCGCTTTGGATTTGATAAAAGCGATCAGTGCGCTCAACTCCTTATCACTCGGCGTAAAGGTCGGCATGATGGGTGCATAACCCTTGACGATTTTGGCGTTAGGCTTAAGAACCGATTCTTTTATATAGTCCTCATCGACCTTTATCCTCGTACCGTCCTCAAGGGTTTCTGTCTTGCCATACAGACCCTGCCAGCTGGGGCCGACGCCCTTGCTGCCATCGACACTGTGGCAGGCCAGACAGCCGAACGACTTGGCCAGTTGCTGTCCCTGCGCCGCCAAGTCTTCACCTGGGGCAGAAAGCTCATCGCCTTGGCGCGCGGTACCCAGTGATTTGATCAGGGTGACGAGAGCACCCAGTTCATCATCATTGAGAGTATAGGCCACCATGACCGGCGGGTAGCCCTGCACCCGCCGGGCCTTTGGATCGAGAATCGCCGATTTAAGGTAAGCCTCATCGACCTGCACACTGGTGCCATCGGCAAGCTGTTCAGTGCGGCCGTACAGCCCTTTCCATCCCGGGCCGAGACTGGCACTGCCATCCTGGCTATGGCAGGCGTTGCAACCGTACTTCTCGACCAACAGTCGGCCTTTTTCCAGCACGCTGTCGCGACTGGGTTTGGTAGCTGCCGCTAATGTCTGCGCAAAAGTCGGTTGGCTGCTCAGCCATTGATCGAAGGCGTTCTGTTCGTCCACGATCATATGGCCGCGCATGTTGTAATGCCCTACGCCACAATATTCAGCGCACATAATTTCATATTGCCCGGTTTTAGTTGGCGTAAACCAAAAGTACGACACCATCCCCGGCACCATGTCCATCTTGCCGCGCATTTGCGGTACATCGAAATCGTGCAGCACATCTTTAGAACGCAGTAAAACTTTTACCGGCTGATCGAGCGGAAGGTGAACTTCATTGTTGAGTATCAATATATCGTCCTGCCCTGCAGGATCCTTGGGATCAAGACCGAAAGGGTTGATGGAATCAGCAAACTTGATATCCGACTTTCCCAACTTCCCGTCTCGACCGGGAAAACGAAAAGCCCACTGCCACTGTTGGGCAACCACTTCAAGTTCATAAGCTTTTTTCGGCACCCGGACGAAATCACTATAAACAACCAGGCCTGGCGCCAACATCGCGGCAATACCGACCGACGTAACGATAATTAACCATAACTCCAACTTTTTATTGCCTGGCTGGTAAGCCGCCCTGGCACCGTCCTTATGACGATAACGCATCACGGCGACCGCCATAAATACCGTGATGGCGATGAAAAATATTCCGCTGATGACCAGGGTGATGAACTGGGTGGTGTCTATCGACCCCCAGTTGGAAGCGGCCGGTGTCGCATGCCAAGGCGCCAGAATATTGAACAACACTGATGCAACAACGATTAGAATCAAGATAATTGCTATTGCCATTTTCTCTTCATCCTATTCCTGTTACGCGTGGATTATGCAAAAGCATCGCCACTTAACAGCATCGTCAAATTAATATTAATCTGACGTCCCAGCAGAGCAGACAAGCACCACTGCTCCTGACGGTAAAGTCAGCAAGAAGTATAGTGCAGGAACGGAGCACGCGCTTCTCCTGAAGTACCGTGACGCACGAGCACTCCAACTCCAACTCCAACAACAAGTTAATTATTTAAATCCATTCGCCACCTATAGCTAAAGAAATTCAGCATCACGTCTCCCGGTACTGGATTGGGCATAGCGACTTGTTTCCGATCAGTCAAAAGAATCAGGGTCGAGCCCCACGCCCCTAAGCGAGGCCCGGTTGCCAGCTATACTTAATTTCTGATTACGGACAGTAGCGATCGACCAGCAGCGGCCCGAGCTACAGAGTCCAGCAGTCCACAACGGAGGTTCCGTCATGAGTGCCTTGACGATCGAAGGCTGGTGCAAAATCAGCGGCGCCCAAAAATCCACCCCGGTGGGAGAGATCCATTTTGACGTCGATGCCCCCCTCCACCTGCGCCTGGAGGAAGCTGAAGAACGCCTGCAGAAGACCCATGAGCGTGAAGCCATGGTCGATGTCGACATGAGTTCAATGGATTTGATCCTGCCTGAGGGATACGGCCCCTTGTCCGACTGCCAAATGCGCGTCTATTTGCAACACGAACGCGGTCAGTTCCATCTGGTCGGACATCGAGCAAGCGATGGAAGCTTGATCTATACCAATGCGGTATTGATTGATCAGCTGCTTGAGTAGCGACTCCGTGATGATCGGCATTGGTCTTTCTCTGTCCAGATTGCGTGAAGTGTCCAACACCGCGATGGTTTGACGGGGATGCAGAGACATGAAAAAACCGGTCCTCAGTGACCAATGCCAGTCAGTTAAGGCACAAACCTGTGGGAGCGAGCCTGCTCGCGATGACGGTATAACATCCAACATCAATGTTGACTGACCCACCGCTATCGCGAGCAGGCTCGCTCCCACATGGATTGCGTTTAATTGACTGGCATTGTCCTCAGTGACCGGTTTTTTTATGCCCGCCGTTCAGCAGCAACACGCGTTGAACTGGCTTGAAGGAATCAGAAACACTCCAGCGCTGCTCCTGGACACCGTGTCTTGCGGTGGTTCCTACACTGTTCCCTACCACTCATCCATTCTGTCGCCACCCGCGGTGGTTATAGTGTTGATAACTTATTTTCAGTAGGTATAGGCCCTGCTGTATTGAGTCGGCGAACAGCACCCGGAGGACAACGTACATGCTTTACCCAATTGCGATTTCTATGGGCGATAACGAACACGCCTGGGGCGTGGAAGTGCCGGATATTCCGGGCTGCTTCTCGGCCGGTGATGACCTGGACGATGCGATCGCCATGGCGCGCGAAGCCATCGAAGGCCACTTCGAGATACTCGCCGAAGACGGATCGGCGATTCCGCCCGCCAACAAGGTCACCGTACACGCGGCCAATCCGCAGTACGCCGGCGTTACCTGGGCATTAGTGGACATCGATGTCACCAAGTACCTGGGCAAGGCTCAGAAACTCAACATCACCCTGCCCGGCTATCTGCTGACCCGTATCGACGAATACGTGCTGCATCACCCGGAAGAGAAAAGCCGCTCCGGCTTCCTCGCCTCGGCGGCGTTGAAAGTGTTGCAACAGGGCTGAGGGCAACAGCCTCAGTCCTGATGCAGCAACGGCCTTTAGCKGGTCGCCACAATGAATAAACGCGGGAACGGCAGCAACACCGAACCATCGGCCAGTACCGGGAAGAATGGCTCTAACGCAGCCAGGTATTGCTCGAGGTACTGCGCTTTTTCCGCCTCGTCGAGCGGTTCAAGAAACGGCCGCAAACCGCTGCCCTTGAACCACTCGACCACGGCCGCGGGACCGCCCGCCAGCGGATGATGGTAGGTGGTGCGCCACACATCGACCCGCGAGGCGCACGAACACAGCATCTGGTAGTAGGTGTTGGCATCGTCGAGGGGCGTCCGTTTCCCGGCGATGTCCGCAAGCTTGCTGGCCCAAGGCCCGTTATTGGCGACTTCACGCATCATCCGGTGCGACGGTTGATCGAGGTTGTCGGGCATTTGAATCGCCAGGCTGCCACCGGGTGCGAGCTTGGCCACCAGCGACGGCAACAGCGTGGCGTGGTCGGGCAACCACTGGAACACCGCATTGGCGAAAATCACATCGAACGGGCCGGGCTCGCTCCAGGCGGCGATATCGGCGGTGTCGAAGCGTACGTCCGGCAAGCGTTTGCGGGCAGCGTCGATCATGTCGGCCGAGCTGTCCAGGCCGCGCACCTTGGCGTTGGCAAAACGCTGCACGAGCAATTCGGTAGAGTTGCCGGGGCCGCAGCCGATGTCGATCACCGAACGCGCATCGGTGCTCGGGATAGCCGCCAGCAAATCGCGCGCCGGGCGCGTGCGCTCATCTTCGAAAGCCACATACTGTTTGGCAGACCAGCTCATCGCGTACTCCTGTAACGGATCAGGACATGAGCGACGCACTAGCCTCGGCGTTTCGCCCGTGGGGCGCCAGTAAGCGACGGACCCGCCAAGCCGTGGGGCGCCAGTAAGCGACGGACCCGCCAAG
>NZ_JBFTLU010000163.1:0-8823 GCF_056396605.1 Pseudomonas sp. 05T35 | reverse complement strand
CATCAGCATCGCCGGGTTCACCCGACTGTGCCGAGAACTGGATATCGGCGGCCAGTACAGCGCCTACCTCAACGACAACCTGGGCGTGACCAACCCGCTGGTCGGCGCTGTTTTAAAGCCAAGCGTCAGGAACGCGCAGCACGCCGCACTCAAGTCGGCGCTGCATCAGGGGCTGCTTCGACAGAACATTGAAAAAGACACCTGCGACTCGATTCTCGGTCTCCTGGAAGGACGCCCGGGCATGAAGCCGGGCAACCAAGCGTTGCACTGCAACGACCTGACAATGATGTCTTCAGCGCTGACCGGCATTGTCATTTTCGCCCCCAACCTTGAGCACTCTCGCCAGGCAACGCGGATCGTGGCCTATATCCCGGAAGACCCCGAACATCCCGTCAAGCAGTATCCCGACACGCTGGCGTTCATGACCGAGCTGACCCGCAAATTGCGTTCACCCGCCTACCAGCGCTTTTTCAGCCAGTTCGTCGACCATCAGGAGAGGGGGCATTTTTTCGCCGACCTTAACCGCCGCCTCAGCGCCGTGACCTGGCACCAGCATCAACACGGCGACCCGCTGCCCAGCTGGCGAGAGACGCCCATCGACAAACCCAACCTGCGATTTTCACTGAACCCGATCAACGCCGACCTATGGGCTCACCTCTATCAGCGGCAACTGAACAAGATCCTCAACGACGCACGCACCATTGCTGTCTCCACCGCCCGCGCCGACCGGAATGCACGATGGGCGCAGTGGGACGCCTTCAGCAAAGTCGCCTCGACAATCCTTCAAGCGGCCGCGTTCGTTGCCCTGCCCTTTGTTCCATTCCTCGGCGAACTGACGCTGGCCTATATGGCCTACCAGTTACTCGACGAAGCGTTCGAAGGCATCGTCGACTGGGCCGAAGGCCTGAAAACAGAAGCGTTCGGACACCTGATGAGCGTCGTCGAGTCGCTCGTTCAACTGGGGACATTCGCGGTGGGTGGCGTCATTGCTGTTGGAGAGATCAAACCCTTGCTGTCCCGCGACACACTGGCGCTGTTCGACCGGCTCACTCCCGTCAAAGTGACCGAGAGCAAAACCCGTTACTGGAAACCGGACCTGACGCCTTATGAGCACACCACCAACATCCCGACCGCGGTCAAACCCGATCACCTCGGCCTGTATCAACATCAGGGCAAGACCCTTCTGCCCCTTGAGGACAAGCTCTATGCGGTGCGCTTGAATAGCGAGACCGGGCAGTTTCAGCTTCAGCATCCGAGTCGGGCCGACGCTTATCAACCGCCCCTGCGACATAACAACTACGGTGCCTGGCAGACCGGACTCGAACAACCGCTGAGCTGGGACCGGGAAACCGTCATGCGTCGCCTCGGCCATAGCGTCGAGTCGTTCAGCAGCGCCGAGCGCGAACAGATCCTGCGGATCAGCGGCTTTCACGACAACGTATTGCGCGAAACGCATGTCGAAAATTATCGCCCGCCTTCGCTGCTGACTGACACGATCAAGCGCTTCAAGATCAATCGGGACATTCAGGCCTTGGTCGAGCAGACCAGCAGCGACCAACCCGAGCATTACCAGGCCCTGAACCAGCGCAAATCACTGTTCGAATCTCGCTACCGTGAACTTGAAAAAACCGATGATCAGGACGTTCAGCTACTGCTCGGTGCAGTACAGAACTTACCGACAGACATCGCGCAAGAACTGGTGAGCAATGCAACAGGCACCGAGCTGATGAGCCTGCACAACGGTCAAGTGCCGCAGCGACTCAAGAACGTGGCGCTAAAAGCCATGGAGGCCGTACGTGTCGCCAGAGCCTATGAGGGGTTTTATCTCGCAGACATGGAGTCGGCAGATACCCACCGACTGGCTTTGCATAGCCTCGAATCATTGCCCGGCTGGCCCGCCCATCTGCGCATCGAGGTGAGGGATTATTCGCACRTCGGCACCTTGCGCGACAGCATTGGCCAGGCCGACGCGTCGACCCTGAGAACGCTGGTGCGTGCTGATGACTTCACTTACCAGGTTCACGAGGACAAGCAACTGCCCGGTGACTTTTATCACGCCATCCTTCAAGCGCTGCCGGATGCAGATCGCACTGCACTGGGCTTCACCCTCGAAGACGGCGAGGCCCTCAAACAGCGCATTGCCGAACACGCTGTGGACCAACCGACGTTACGCACACTGTTCGCAAAACACCCTCATCGAAAACCGTTCTACGACCCGACAACCATGCGCCTGCCGGGTGGCACACAGGGTTACAGTCGCAACAACCGCACGACGCCCACCCTCAACGACAGGGTTCGTGAGGTCTACCCCAGCCTTTCACCGGAAGAAATCGAGTCGACTGTCCTTGCATTACAAGGCCATCCGAACGGTGCTCGCGTGGAACTCTCACGCCTGGCCAGCGAGCTCGCACAGCTGCATCGGGACCTGGGAACCTGGGTAAACGATACGCCCACCGTCCACCCTGAAACCGGGGTTGCGCTAAGCGATCTGGAGCAACAGGTCGCACGACACAATCGCCGGTTACTGGCCCAGGAAATCCAGCGTAGCTGGCGCCGACAATCCGATCGGGACTTTGACGCCCCGGATGGCACCGGCCGATATGTGCTAAGGCTCGCAGAACCGTTACTCGGTGACCTGCCGACACTGACTGCCGACTTCAGTCATGTATCACTGCTGTCTCTGGAAGGCAGCCGTGCGGTACATGGCGTCCACGGGTTTCTGCAAAACTTCAAGGGTCTGCACCGTCTCGATTTGCGCCGCTTCTCCCTGACCACCCTCCCCGACGCCATTACCCGAATGCCGAACCTCGACGCACTGGTGCTCAGTGATTGCGGCATCCAGCTCGACGCTGTCGCCTGGTCGAAACTGTCTTCATTGAACAAACTGGTCATGCTCGACCTGTTCAATAATCCGTTCAGTGTGGTGCCCAGCATCGAAACGATGCCCGAACTCGTTCACCTGGATCTGAGCCAAACCGGCCTGAGTGAATTCCCCGCCAGCATCATGCATCACCCCAAACTCGACACCGCCAGACTTTCAAACAACAGTATCAGCGAGCTACCTGGCGGATTGTTCGAGAGTCCGGTCTACAACAAACACGGCGTGTTTCTTACCCGCAACCCGCTCTCCGACAGCGCGCGACAACTGATCAAGCAGCGCTACCTGGACAGCCTCTATGACTTGGGGGTCTATGCCCCCGAGGCGGATATCGCGCGGGTCAAGGCGCTGTACCCGAATATGGAGGTCGAACAGGCAAGCGACTTTGTGTATGAGCTGCCCGGCACACTCGATGACGGCCGACTCGAACTGGCACGCCTGGAAGCAGAGCTCAACCGACTCCGCACCGACTTGTCTGCCTGGACGGCCGACCTGCCGGCCCGCCACCCGTTGACCGGTGAACCTTTCGATGCACAGCAACAACTCATCGAGCACTCGAGTCGCGACGAGTTCAAGCAATTGCTGGAACAGTGCTGGCGACGTGAAACCGATCTGGATGATTTTAATGAGGCGCTTGAGCCCACGTTTGAACTCGCCATCCCCCTCCTCATCAATGGAGATCTGCCGACCCTGAGCGCCGACTTCAGCCATGTGACGTCGCTGGAGATACTGAGCATCGATGGCATAACCCGCACCGGAGGTTTTCTGGAGTCCTTTCCCAAGCTCAAAAGCCTCAGGCTTCGCGACTGCAACCTGGGCAACATTCCCGATGCCGTATTCAAGATGGGGCAACTGCGGTCGTTGTCGCTCCCTGAATGCCGCGTCAGCCTGTCAGTAGAATCGGCAAGCGCGCTAGCGGAAATGGAACAGCTCGATTATCTCGATCTGGCCCGCAATCCTCTGGGGCGAACGCCTGACCTGAGCCAGATGACAGGGCTGGCGACCGTGCTGCTGAATGAAACCGGCATCACTGAAATTCCGCACGGCCTGCTGCAAATGACAGAGCTGGACTGGGCCGATCTCAGTGGCAACGCCATCACTGAAGTTCCGAGCGATGTATTGGAACTGCCGGTGGATATCGCCGAAAACATCACGTTAAGGAGCAATCCGTTTTCCGAGGAGAGCCTGCTACGGCTGATCGGTTACTTCGAACGCACGGGTATGGATTTCGGTGTGCAAGAGGTGATTGATCGAGGCGAATTGGACGTTTCGTCCACTGACGGCTCCGAAGTCGACGAGTAAAACCTCAGGGCGTGACGTGCCGGATCAGCCACGCTCCGACGGCACCGAAGACAATTCGAACGGGCTGCTGCTGCGCCGCTGGTTGCGATCTTCCCGCGGCGTGGCGCCGAAGAAGTTGCGGTAGGCGCTGGAGAAATGCGGCCCCGAAGAGAAGCCACACGACAGGCCGATCTGGATGATCGACTTGCTGGTTTGCATCAACATCTGCCGTGCCTTGTTCAGGCGCAATTCCAGGTAGTACTGGCTCGGCACGCGGTTGAGGTATTGCTTGAAAATCCGCTCCAACTGCCGACGGGACACGCACACATGCTGGGCGATTTCGTCGGTAGTCAGCGGTTCTTCGATGTTGGCTTCCATCAGCAACACGGCTTGCGTGAGCTTCGGATGGCTGGAGCCAAGGCGATTCTGCAACGGAATGCGCTGGCGCTCACCGCCTTCACGAATGCGCTCGACCACCAGCTCCTCGGACACCGCACCGGCCAGTTCAGCGCCGTGGTCACGGGCCAGCACCGCCAGCAACAGATCGAGCACCGACATGCCGCCGCACGCGGTCAGGCGATCGCGATCCCAATCGAACAAATGGCTGGTAGCGATGACCTTGGGGAAACGTTCGGCGAAATCATCCTGCCAGCGCCAATGCACCGCCGCACGATAGCCATCGAGCAAACCGAGCTGGGCCAGTGGATAGACACCGGCCGACAGACCGCCAATCACGCAACCGGCACGCACCAATTGCTTGAGTGCGCTGCTGAGCGCTGGTGCCAACGTGGTCGGCGGCTCATCAGCCAGCAGAAACAGCTTCTGGAAGTTTTCCAGCTTGCCGGTCCACGCCTCACCCGGCAATTGCCAGGCCCCTTCAGCAGGCGTTTCGGCCTGCAGAAACGACAGTTCGTAAACAACGTCCGGATGCACGCGCTGAGCAACACGCAAGGCCTCCTCGGCCAGCGCCAGCGTCAAGGCTTTAGTGCTGGGCCAAATCAGGAAACCAATTCGATGGGCAGTCATGGCGGGCAGTCCGAAACGAAAACAGTGATGAAGGCATGGGCCAATGCTAGCCCGTAAACGAACACAAATCTCAAAACCAGCAAGCCCCCTGTGGGAGCTGGCCTGCCAGCGATGGCGGTATGTCTGTGCCAGAGATGCAAACTGGCTCACCGCTATCGCTGGCAGGCCAGCTCCCACAAGGATCGGGGGCGGGCTTCTAAATTGCGAAGCATGCACTATCCTTGTGCACAACGGCAGCCCTGATTATTTCAAGCTACCGGAGAGGAATTGTTGCAGACGTTCGGACTGTGGATTGACCAGTACTTCACGTGGGTTACCGCTTTCTTCAACCACGCCTTTGTGCAGGAACACCAACTGGTTCGACACTTCACGGGCAAAGCCCATTTCGTGCGTYACCACSACCATGGTCCGRCCTTCCTGKGCCAGSGCCTGCATSACTTTCAGCACGTCRCCYACCARCTCCGGGTCGAGKGCCGAGGTCGGTTCGTCGAACARCATCACCTCAGGTTCCATCGCCAACGCACGGGCAATCGCCACACGCTGCTGCTCACCGCCGGACATATGCCCCGGGTAGGCATCCTTGCGATGGGACACGCCAACCTTGGCCAGATACAGCTCGGCCTTTTCACGGGCTTCGGCCTTGGACATGCCGAGGACGTGAACCGGCGCTTCCATGATGTTTTCCATTGCGGTCATGTGCGACCACAGATTGAAATGCTGGAACACCATCGACAGCCGCGAACGCATGCGTTGCAGTTGTTTCGGGTCGGCGGCTTTCAGCGCGCCGTCCTTGTTCGCCACCAGTTTCAGCTCTTCGTTATTGAGCAGAATCTTGCCGGCGTGCGGTTGCTCAAGCAGGTTGATGCAACGCAGGAAAGTACTTTTGCCGGAGCCACTGGAACCGATGATGCTGATCACATCGCCGGCCGCCGCTTTCAGGGACACGCCCTTGAGCACTTCGTGACTGCCATAGCGTTTATGCAGGTCTTGGACTTCAAGTTTGTACATGCTGTCGGTTCTCACAAAAACAGTCAGTCAGTGGTTTCAGTGCTTGCGCGGGGCGAGGTAGCCCAGCCAGCGGTGCTCGGCCATCTTGAACAGGCGCACCAGAATGAACGTCATGCACAGGTAGAACACGCCTGCGGTGATGTAGGCTTCGAACGGCAAGTAGTACTGAGCGTTCACGGTACGCGCGGCACCGGTGATGTCGATCAAGGTCACGATGGACGCCAGACTGGTGGTCTGCAGCATCATGATCACTTCGTTGCTGTACTGCGGCAGCGCCCGGCGCAGGGCCGATGGCAGCAGGATGCGCTTGTACATCTTGAAGCGCGACATGCCCATGGCCTTGGCCGCCTCGATCTCACCGTTCGGCGTAGCGCGCAGGCTGCCGGCGATGATTTCCGCGGTGTAGGCGCTGGTGTTGATCGCAAAGGCCAGGCACGCACAGAATGTCGCGCTGGACAGCCACGGCCAGAGGAAGCTTTCACGTACTGCTTCGAACTGCGCCAGACCGTAGTAGATCAAGAACAGCTGCACCAGCATCGGCGTGCCGCGGATCACGTAGGTGTAGAGCCAGGCCGACATGTTGACGATCGGCTGCTTGGAAACCCGCATCAAGCCCAGCGGCAAGGCGGCCAGCAAACCGAACAACAGCGACAGCGCGAGCAGTTTGAGGGTGGTGACCAGGCCGCCGAAGTACAGCGGCAAGGCCTCCCAAATGACGTTGTAGTCGAAGATCATAGATCAGCCGCCCTTACGCCTACCGAGTAGCGCTTCTCAAGGTGACGCAATGCCAGCAACGAGACACTGGTGATCACCAGGTACATCGCGGCCACTGCGAGGAAGAAGGTGAAAGGCTCGCGGGTGGCATCTGCCGCCTGCTTGGCCTTGAACATCATGTCTTGCAGACCGACCACCGAAATCAGCGCAGTCGCCTTGGTCAACACCAGCCAGTTATTGGTAAAGCCCGGAATCGCCAGGCGAATCATCTGTGGCACCAATACCCGAAAAAACACCTGAAAACTGCTCATGCCGTACGCCGCACCGGCTTCTGCCTGGCCTTTGGGGATCGCCATGAAGGCCCCACGGAAGGTTTCCGACAGGTACGCACCGAAGATGAAACCCAAGGTGCCGATACCGGCCATCAACGGGTTCAGGTCGATGTAGTCGTCATAGCCGAGCAATGGCGCAACACGGTTGAGCAAGTCCTGACCGCCGTAGAAAATCAGCAGGATCAGCACCAGATCGGGAATCCCGCGGATCACCGTGGAATACAGATCGCCCAGCCTGGCCAGCCAACGTATCGGCGACAGGCGCAATGCGACCCCGATCAGACCCAGAACAATGGCCAAGGCCATGGACGACAAGGCGAGCTGAAGCGTCAACCATGCGCCATCGAGGATGACAGCCCCGTAGCCTTTCAACATGATTCAGGTCCTCGAAAGTTGGGATGAAAAAATGGCGCAAACCTCAGAGATCCTGTTGCTTGCGCCATTTTGGATGGACAGCTGCGACTATTTACTTACCGTAAATATCGAAGTTGAAGTACTTGTCCTGGATTTGCTTGTACTTGCCATTCGCACGAATGGCGACGATGGCGGCGTTGATCTTGTCCAGCTCAGCCTTGTCGCCTTTACGCACGGCGATACCAATGCCGTCGCCGAAGTATTTCTCATMGGTGAAGGCCGGACCAACGAAGGCGAAGCCTTTGCCAGCGTCGGTTTTCAGGAAGCCGTCATCCAGCAGGGTGGCGTCGGCCACGGTGCCATCGAGACGACCGGCAGCCACGTCCAGGTAGATTTCGTTCTGCGAGCCGTACGGCTTGATTTCAGCACCCAGCGGCTTCAGGACTTCTTCGGCGAAACGGTTGTGGATCGAACCGCGTTGCACGCCGATTTTCTTGCCCTTGAGTTCGGCCAGGTTGTCGCTGACCTGCGTACCGGCCTTCATGACCAGACGTGCCGGGGTGTTGTAGTACTTGTTGGTGAAGTCCACGGACTTCTTGCGGTCGTCAGTGATCGACATGGACGACAGGATCGCGTCGATCTTGCGCACTTTGAGTGCCGGGATCAGACCGTCAAACTCTTGCTCGACCCAAACGCACTTGACCTTCATCTCTTCGCACAGGGCGTTGCCGATGTCGTAGTCGAAACCAACGATGCTGCCATCCGGCGCCTTGGACGCGAACGGAGGGTAAGCCGCCTCGATACCAATTTTCAGAGGCTTTTCATCGGCGAACGTTGGCAGGGACAGCACGGACAGTGCCAGGGCGCCAAGAAGCACGAGTTTCTTCATCTTAGGACTCCATCGGTATAGGGCGAAAACGGCAGAGTGAGCGACAGCCCAATATGCGAATGGGTGGAAATTGAAAGCTGCGCTGCGTCGTAGGATTGTTGCGTTGAGATCAGCTCTGATTTCAACGCGGGCAACGGCGAGCGAGTGATCGGCATTCTAACGACAGGCCCGAAGCCGATATTTCTTCAATGCGACAACAAATTACAGAAGCACTGAGAAACCCGACCGAGCGCATTGACAGCCCTGCAAATTCATGCAAGAGCAAAAGACAGTGAACCGATCTATGTTGCAAATTGCGGGCCTATTATTCGCAAACCCTTCTAATCCGGCAAGCGCAGCGT
>NZ_JBFTLU010000162.1:0-8863 GCF_056396605.1 Pseudomonas sp. 05T35 | reverse complement strand
ACAGGGTTGTGTACAGCGCAGCTTTTGTAGCAGCTGGCGAAGCCGGCGTTCGAGTGCGMAGCGCTCGCCAATGCGGACAGCTTGGTGGGYCTGAYGCACCGCGGGGYATGGATTTACGMCTGCTGCGCAGCCGAACGCGGCCTGCGGCCGCTGCTACAGGGTTGTGTACAGCGCAGCTTTTGTAGCAGCTGGCGAAGCCGGCGTTCGAGTGCGCAGCGCTCGCCAATGCGGACAGCTTGGTGGGCCTGATGCACCGCGGGGTATGGATTTACGACTGCTGCGCAGCCGAACGCGGCCTGCTGCTACGGGGGAGCGTGGAACACAACAAGATGCGTGCAGATAAACACGCGGGGATTTAAGCAAGTCAACTAAGGAAGGTAGCTGGATGGAAAGCAAATCTCGCAACAACGCGCCTGTGCAAATCGGCATCAGCCGCAAGGCCAAAGCTCTCAATGGGGCTTTTATCGCTTATCTGGCGGCAATCGGGGTCGCTCAGGCCGCGCCCTATGTGGAAAGCGCCAAGCTCGGCGATCCGAACAGCTGGCGCAGTCCCGAATTCAACGCCGAGTGGGGGCTGGGCGCGATCAACGCCCAGGATGCCTACGCAGCCGGGTTCACCGGTAAAGGCGTCAAGTTGGGCATCTTCGATCAACCGGTCTACGCCAAACACCCGGAGTTTTCCGGCGTGGACAAAGTGGTGACGCTGGTCACCAGCGGTATCCGTGAATACACCGACCCCTACATTCCGGTCAAAGCCGGAGATGCCTTTCGGTATGACGGCACACCGACGATAGGTTCCGACGGCAAGCTGGGGTACCACGGTACTCACGTCGGCGGGATTGCCGCCGGCAGCCGCGATGGCAGTCCGATGCACGGTGTGGCGTTCAACGCGCAAATCATCAGCGCCGACAACGGCGACCCGGGACCTGAAGACGGGATCATTCTCGGCAACGACGGCGCGGTCTACAAAGCCGGCTGGGACGGCCTACGAGAAAGCGGCGCACGGATCATCAACAACAGCTGGGGCATCGGCATCACCGATCGCTTCAAAAAGGGCGGCAAGGACCCGGCGTTCCCGCATTTCACCGTGCAGGACGGCCAGGCGCAGTTCGATCAGATCCAGCCGCTGCTCAACACCAAACAGGGCGGCGCGTATCGAGGCGCCATCGATGCGGCTCGCAGCGGCATCGTGACCATCTTCGCCGCGGGTAACGACTACAACCTCAACAACCCGGACGCGATTGCCGGCCTGGGTTACTTCGTGCCGGACATTGCCGCGAACTGGGTCACCGTCGCGGCGCTGCAAATGAACCCGGACACCACTAGCGCCAATCCCTACATCATCAGCACCTTCTCGTCGCGTTGCGGTTATACCGCAGGCTTTTGCGTGTCGGCACCGGGTACCAAGATCTACAGCGCGGTGCTCGGCGGCACCAACGCCGATGACCTGACCGTGGGYTATGCCAACAAGAACGGCACCTCGATGGCCGCGCCACACGTTGCCGGCGCCGCTGCGGTGCTGATGGAACGCTTCCCGTACATGACCGGCGCGCAGGTCGCCACGGTGCTGAAAACCACCGCCACCGACATGGGCGCACCGGGCATCGATTCGTTGTACGGCTGGGGCATGATCAACCTGCGCAAGGGCATCGACGGCCCCGGCATGTTTGTCGCCGATGCCGACATTCCGCAGGAATTTCGCGTGGACGGCTCCTATGGTTCCGGCCAGTTTGTCGCCGACCTGCCGGGCATCGGTGCGGTCATCGATGCCGGCAAGCCAACACAGCGGATCTGTAACGACATCAGTTGCGGGTTCGACGTCTGGCGCAACGATATTTCCGGTCACGGCGGCTTGACCAAGCAGGGCATCGGCACGCTGGTGATGACGGGCAACAACACGTATGCCGGGCCAACCCTGGTGAATCAGGGGCGACTGGCCGTCAACGGTTCGTTGCTGTCGGCGGTCACGGTCAACGACAGCGGCATCCTCGGTGGCTCCGGGCAGGTCGGCACATTGACCGCTAAAAGCGGTGGCACCGTCGCACCGGGCAACTCGATCGGCACCTTGCACGTTGCCGGCAATGTGACCTTCGAGCCCGGTTCGACCTATGCCGTCGAGCTGTCTCCCACCAGCAGCGACAGCATCGTTGCCAGCGGCACAGCCACGATCCAGGGCGCGACTGTGAGCCTGTCGCTGGAAAACAGCCCGACGCTGTTGAGCCCCAGCGACGTGCGCAGCCTGATCGGTCATCAGTACAACATCCTGCAAGCGGCCGGCGGTATCCAGGGCCAGTTCGGCGCGGTGTTGCCGAACTACGCGTTTATCGGTGGCAGCCTCGACTACTCGGCGACCGGCGTGCAATTGGCGATCGAACGTAACGGCGACTCCTTCGCCAGCGTCGGGCAAACCCCGAATCAACGCTCCGTGGCTGCCGCCGCCGAGCAGTTGGGCGCGGGTAACGCCGTGTATGAAAGCCTGCTGCTGTCGCCGAACGCGTCGAGCGCGCAGCAAGCCTTCCAGCAATTGTCCGGGGAAATTCATCCGGCGATCGGCACCTTGCTGGTCAACGACTCGCGCTATCTGCGCGATGCCGTCGGTGAGCGCCTGCGCGATGGCGGTCTCTATGACGCCGCAACGCCGAACAGCACCGAGAACAATGCCTGGGTCAAAGTACTGGGCGCCTGGGGCAAGACCGACAGTGGCCACGACAACGCCAACTACACCAGCTCCATCAGCGGTCTGCTGGCCGGGGCCGACGGTTTGATTGCCGACCACACGCGTCTGGGTTTCGTCACCGGTTACAGCAACAGTTCGCTGAACAYGGGCGATGGCACCCATTCTTCGGCAACGGTCGACAGCTACCACCTGGGCCTGTACGCCGGGCATGAAATGGATGCGCTGCGTCTGAGCGTCGGCGGTGCCTACAGCTGGCACCGTATCGACGCCAAACGCGACCTGCAGTTCGGCGACATCAGCGCCAAGCAGAAATCCAAGCGCGATGCGCACACCACGCAAGTGTTCACTGAGGCGGCCTATCGCCTGGACTTGCAACCGTTGGCACTGGAGCCGTTCGCCAATCTGGCCTACGTGCACCTGGACAGTGACAGTTTCACCGAGAAGGGCGGCGCAGCAGCGCTCAAGGGCGGCGACGACAACCGCGACGCGGTGCTTTCCACACTGGGCCTGCGGGCGAGCAAACGCCTGGCGCTCACCGAGCATCAGCAACTCGAGCTGTCCGGGACCCTGGGTTGGCAGCACAACCTGAGCAACATCCACTCCGAGGAAAACCTCGCGTTTGCCTCCGGCAGCACGCCGTTTGCCGTGCAGAGCGTGTCCATGGACCGCAACGCGGCGGTGGTCGGCGTTCGAGCAGGGCTGGCGCTGGCACGCGATGTCTCGCTGAACCTGGATTACAACGGACTGCTGGGCTCGCGGGACAAGACCCACGGCGTCGGGCTGACCCTCGACTGGCAGTTCTGATTTGAAAAACCGCAATACGTACCAGCAATGAAGAGGCAAGAAAATGGGTGTTTTTGATTACAGGAAGTTCGGCAGCGAGGCCAGCAAGGCCTTGTACAGCGATGCGATTGCATTGACGCTGTACGCCTACACGCCGACCGGCAAGCCATTGGCTACCGGCTGGACGCCGGTCACCGCCGGGCAATTGGGCTATCAAGGCAAGGTCGGTGCCCAGGGCACCTTCTTTGGCGAGCAGGACGGCTTCACCAGCGCCGAAGCCGAGGTGCTGGCCAAGTACGATGCGGCGGGCAAGCTGATCTCCCTCGGGATTGCGTTTCGCGGGACCGGAGGCTTGGGTTACAGCGACACCTACGGCGACATGAAGAACAATCTGCTGGCCGCTATCGGCCCGAAGGATTACGCAAAGAACTACGCCAAAAGCGCCTTCGACACCTTGCTCAAGGACGTCGCCGCGTTCGCCAGTGCCAAGGGCCTGAATGCCAAGGACGTGCTGATCACCGGCCACAGCCTCGGTGGTCTGGGCGCCAACAGCGTGGCCGAATTGAGTGCCGACCACTGGGGCGGTTACTTCAAGGACGCCAACTACATGACCTTCGCCTCGCCGACGCAAAGCCCGGCAGGCACCCATGTGTTGAACATCGGTTACGAAAATGACCCGGTGTTTCGCGTGCTCGACGGCACCACCTTCACCAGTTCATCGCTGTACAAGCACGACAAGGTTCAAGACTCGGCGACCAACAACATCGTCAACGTCAACGACCACTACGTCTCCACCCAAATGACCCCGTTCAGCATTGCCAACCCGCAACACTGGGCGGCCCACAGCTCCCTCGGTTATGCCGATGGTCTGAACCGGGTGATCGGTTCGAGCTTCTACGACCTCACCAGCAAGGACTCGACGATCCTCGTCTCGACCTTGTCGGAGTCGTTGCGCGCCAGCACCTGGATCGAAGACCTGGGCCGCAGTGGTGAAACGCACACCGGCAGCACCTTCATCATCGGCACCGACAGCAACGATTTGCTGCGCGGCGGCGTAGGCAACGACTTCCTTGAAGGCCGCGACGGCAATGACACCTTCAGGGACGCGGGTGGTTACAACATCCTGCTCGGCGGCAAAGGGCAGAACGTTTTCGACCTGCAACAGCCGCTGAAGAACTTCACCTTTGCCAACGACGGTGACGGCACGCTGTATGTGCGCGACAGCTACGGCGGCATCARCATGACCCGCGACATCGGCGCGCTGGTCAGCAAGGAATCGGGGGCCATGTGGGGACTGCTCAACAAGGACGTAACCTACAACGTCAGCGCCAAAGGCTTGTTGGCTGGCACCGATCTGACCCACTACAACCACTCGCTCAATGGCGATGCCTACGGCAATTCGCTGGTGGCGACCGCCGACGGTGACTGGTTGTTCGGGTTGTCGGGCAACGATGTGCTGCGCAGCGACAAGAGCCAGGTGACGTTCGTCGGCGGCGAGGGCAATGACGTCATGTTTGCCTCCGGCGGCCACAACACCTTCCTGTTCAGCGGCGCGTTCGGTTTCGACGCCATCAATGGTTACCAGGGCAGCGACAAGCTGGTGTTCATGGGCGTTCAGGGCGCGGGGCAGGGCTATGACTACAGCCAGCATGTTTCGCAATCGGGTAACGACACGCTGCTCAAGGTCGGCGACTACGCGGTGACGTTGGTGGGTGTTGGCCTCGACAACCTGTCTGGTGCGGGGATCGTATTTGCTTAAACCGCAGTAAAAGGCATTGCACTAAAACGTCGGAACGTCCCGTGCTGCGGGGCGTTCCAGCTGCGTGAGCTTTCTCTAACAATTTCAACAAAAGAGAGGCAATACCATGGGTGTCTATGACTACAAAAACCACAACTCAGTCGAATCCAAAGCGCTGTTTTCCGATGCGCTGGCGATCACGCTGTATTCCTATCACAACCTCGACAATGGCTTTGCCACGGGCTATCAGCACAATGGTTTCGGCCTCGGCCTGCCGGCGACGCTGGTCACTGCACTGATCGGCGGCACCGACTCGCAAGGGGTGATTCCCGGTGTTCCCTGGAACCCCGATTCGGAAAAAGCCGCGCTGGACGCTGTGCAAAAAGCCGGCTGGACTCCGATCACCGCCAGCCAGTTAGGCTATGGCGGCAAGGTCGATGTGCGGGGAACCTTCTTCGGCGAGAAAGCCGGTTACACCAGCGCTCAGGTCGAGATTCTCGGCAAGTACGACGCTCAAGGCCATCTCACCGAAATCGGCATCGCGTTTCGCGGCACCAGTGGCCCCCGTGAAATACAGATCAGCGACTCCATCGGCGATGTGATCAACGACCTGATGGCGGCACTGGGCCCCAAGGACTATGCCAAGAACTACGTCGGCGAAGCCTTTGGTTCATTGCTCAAGAATGTCGCCGCATTTGCCACCGCCAATGGCCTGAGCGGCAAGGACGTACTGGTCAGCGGCCACAGTCTCGGCGGGCTGGCGGTCAATAGCCTGGCGGACCTGAGCGGCGATCACTGGAACGGCTTCTACAAGGATTCCAACTACATCGCCTACGCGTCACCGACCCAAAGCAGTACCGACAAGGTGCTCAACATCGGTTACGAAAACGATCCGGTATTCCGCGCGCTGGACGGTTCAACGTTCAACCTGGCATCGGTCGGCGTACACGATGCGCATCAGGATTCGGCAACCAACAACATCGTCAGCTTCAACGACCATTACGCCTCGGCGGCATGGAACATGTTGCCGTTTTCGATCCTCAACGTCCCGACCTGGATTTCCCATCTGCCCACCGGTTACGGCGATGGCATGACCCGGGTGCTGGAGTCGAAGTTCTATGACCTGACCAGCAAGGACTCGACGATCATCGTCGCCAACCTGTCGGACCCGGCGCGCAGCAACACCTGGGTTCAGGACCTCAACCGCAACGCCGAAACCCACAAGGGCAGTACCTTCATCATCGGCAGTAACGGTGACGACCTGATCCAGGGCGGCAAAGGCAACGACTACCTGGAGGGCGGCGATGGCAACGACACCTTCAGGGATGCCGGTGGCTACAACATCCTGTTGGGCGGCAAGGGCAGCAACACACTGGACTTGCAGCAGTCAGTAAAAAACGTCGATTTTGCCAACGATGGCGCCGGTACTGTGTACGTGCGCGATGCCAACGGCGGGATCAGCATCACCCGCGATATCGGCAGCATCATCAGCAAAGAACCGGGGTTTCTCTGGGGCTTGCTCAAGGATGACGTGACTCATAGCGTCACCGACAAAGGCTTGCAGGTCGGCAATAACCTGACCCAGTACGCGTCATCGGTGAAGGGCAATGCCGCGGACAACGTCCTCACGGCGCATGCAGCTGGCGACTGGCTGTTTGGCCTGGACGGCAATGATCATCTGATCGGCGGCAAGGGCAATGACGTGTTTGTCGGCGGTGCCGGTAATGACCTGATGGAGTCGGGTGGGGGGAGCAACACCTTCCTGTTCAGTGGCAACTTCGGCAATGACCGGATCCTCGGCTACCAGAGCAGCGACAAGCTGGTCTTCCTCGGCGTCGAAGGCGTGGGGCAAAACTACGACGTACGCGACCACGCCAAAGCCGTAGGCGCGGATACCGTGTTGAGCTTCGGTAATGACTCGGTGACGCTGGTCGGGGTCGGGCTCGATCACCTTGCCAGTTCAGGCGTGGTGATCGCCTGACGCCAAAAAGCCCGGTACGAACCTCGGTTCGCGTCGGGCTTTTCAGCGTTTATTCATAGTGAATCACGATGCCTTTGAGCTTGCGTCTCTGCTCGGAATGGAGATCCCGGTCCAGCGGAAGCGCGACGCTGACGTAATCCGAAATGGGCAGGGTCATGTCGTAGATCACCACCACCGCATCGCCGCCGATTTTCGCCGCTTCTTCACGCAGTCTCTGCTCGAACTCGCTGACGGGCGGGGCCGGCTGCGTGCGTGTGTGCAGAATCACTTCACCCAACCGCGTGTACGGTCGTGTCGGCGCAGTACGCAGTATTTGCACCGAGTCCGGGGACGTCGCGGTTGTGTGCTGGGCCCCGGCGTATTCGGTGGTGTGCGCGTGGATACTGCTGCACGCACTGAGTCCGAATACAGCAAGGGCCAGTGCCAGAACTTTGAAGCCGGGCAGGGGAAGCGCGAAGTCCTTATCGCTCAAAAGGCGTTGTAGGGGCTGCACGCTGGTAATTCCTTCTGATTGAAAAAGGTGACCTGTCGCTACACGGCAGGCTCAAATACCGGACAAAAGCGTTTTCCCAGGCTCAGGAAAGCGCCCGTCGACTCTGAAAAGCATAGCCACAATGTTCCGGTGAGCCAGGCGTAAATTAGAATTTTCGTGTGTGCCCCGTTTTTTTTTGCCATGGCATTAAACCATCGGGCAGGCCATGCGTTTCCAGAGGGCACTATCTTGCGCGCGACACAGACGTCGGGCGCGGTGAACCGAAAAACAGGAGACTGAATACAGTGAGTAACAGCAAGAGGCAGGCAGTCGCAGCAGCGCTGATGATTTTATCGGCGAGCGCGATGGCTGAGGAGTTGCCTCATGGCTCGATTTTGAACCGATACGGCGTGACCGCCGATCAACTGCCAACCCCCGCGCAGGTCGGACAGGCCGAGCCTGGACCCGAGAAAAGCCGTTTCCAGATTCAGCCGGAACAACCCTGGGTGAAACTGAGCCTGGGTGACGGCAAGCAACCGCCAGTGACCGGCAACATCAGCATCGACAACGCGAATGCCCGGGAATACGAGCGCTGCCAAATGATCAGGGGGCAGTTGTTGCGACGCGGCGAGCAGGTCATTTCCTGCGATAACAGTATCCCGGGGCAAGACCCGGCATTGCAGATGCCCTGAGGCTTTCGATCATTTTTCTGTGCGGATGGTGGCGACGTCGTCCGCCTTGACCTTGATCTTGGCGTCGGAAATGTCCTTGAACTCAATGAAACCGTCTGTGCCTTTGGTTTTCGGCGTGTCCTGGGTCAAATATTGGGTGCCGTTCTGCAACGTCACCACCGTTGGCGACGCGCAACCGCCTAATGCCAGCAAGCCTACGATAGCCAGGGGCATGCTCAGAATGCGGATATTCATCAATAAACCTCGCTTACAGAATTCTTTTGATCGTCTCGACGCACAGGTGCGTCATTTCGGTACTGACTGTTCTTGGTGTCACTCACTCCGGGAAAGTTCGGTTGATGACGGAAAAAGTCGAAAGCCGAATGATGACGACCCGTTAAGCCGTAACGCGATCCGTAGCAGCTGGCGAAGCCTGCGTTCGGCTGCGAAGCGGCCGTAAAATCGGGCCATGCGGTACGTCAGGCAGACCGTGCAAGTAGAATTTACGACTGCTTCGCAGCCGAACGCAGGCTTCGCCAGC
>NZ_JBFTLU010000161.1:0-11099 GCF_056396605.1 Pseudomonas sp. 05T35 | reverse complement strand
CGGCCAGACCAACCAGCCCTTCATTGCCCACCACGGAAATTTCCGCCGAAGCGCCGTCTTCCATCACGTAAAGCAGAGAGATGATGGCGTCGGTGGGGAAGTAGACATGCTGCAAGATATCCCCAGATTCATACACGACCTTACCCAACGGTAAGGACACTAACTCCAACTGGGGGGTCAGACGTTCCTGGACATCAACGGGCAGTGCAGCCAGCAGGCGATTCTGTAGAGGAGTCATTTATTTGGGGACAACAGCAGTGTTGGTCTAATGCATTGAACATCATCCCTTAGCTCCTTGATCAACCCCGCAACATCGTGTCCGTTCTGGAATTTCATTACAGAAATGCCAGTGACCACAAACATCTCCCTTTCACTGCCAGGATGGAAAATCCTCACGGTGAGTGTTAAATCGTGCGCCACAACGCATTCACACTTATTTGGAAGGAAGCTCTTCTCGATGAGATGGCAAATTTCTACTATCGATATCATTTGCGTTGGACTTCAAGGAGAGTCAGTCAAAGGGCTTCCCGATGGGCCTAATCGTCAGTATGTATGTGCCTCGCGCAAAGGTTAGATCCGTTTGGAATTGTCTAGCCAGATCCCAGGATCGGAGGCCTATTTCTTTACGTCTATCTGGTTCTTCAACCGTGCAATCGAGTGTGAGCTCTATTTTGGGGGGGGCACCCCGGTTTCAAGGGCTGGGTGGGGAGGCCGGCTAGATGATTCTCAGATTGATTTTCCCGGTTGGGGAACTGGTGCAGCCTGCGATATTTTCCAAGGGCGACCGGATCTTCGTTGAAGATCAAAAGATCGCAGCCTTCGGCGCCTCCCACAGGAGGGGGGATGGCAGTTGGATTTCTGGATGCCAGAAACAACAAAGCCCTCGTATTTCTACGAGGGCTTCGTTTTGTATGGTGCCGGCACCAGGAGTCGAACCCGGGACCTACTGATTACAAGTCAGTTGCTCTACCAACTGAGCTATACCGGCGTGTTGGGCGACGATTATAGCGATTGGCGGGCTTCTGTAAACCCCTGATTACTGACTATTTTTCAGCAGGACCCTGACAAGGTTCGTGCCCTTGTGTGTGCTTGAGCGCTCCGAGGCTGGTTTTGATCAGCCTGTGGTTATCGCGCGTTGTAAAAAGTGCTGTCCGCCGGGATGCTTTTGTTGACGAATGACATGGCCCCGATCGTGACGTTGTCACCGATTGAAAGGCTGTCGGCGATGATGCAGCTATTCGCCCCGACGCTGACGTTGTCGCCAATCACCAGGTTGTACTCGTCCAGGCCCATGGTTTTTATGCCGATTGTTGTGTTTTGGCGAATGAAGAAATTTCGACCGATTTTGACGTAACCGGTGATGACGACGCCAGGCAGGTGGCCGATGCGAAAACCCGGTCCTATGTCGGCATCAATGCTGATGTCGACCCCGTACTTGAGGTTGATTTTTCTCTCCATGCGCTTGGCATAGAGCCGCGCGAACGCATTTCCGCTATTCAGGTACTGGGCAAACCTGAACCAGAACAAATACCGGAGGGTGTTGTTCCTTCTGATTCTTCTGAGGATGTTGCTGATCAGCCCGATGCGGCTTCCAGGTTTTTTCTTGTTCGAGACTTCTGAGCGCCAGTGCAGGATCAAGGTGTCGAGAGTCATTGCGTTGTTTCCGCCTGATGTAAGGTCTGGAGCGTCAGGTGCGAACCAGTACGTTCTTGAGTGTCTGAATCGCCCGCCACGAGCGGCTGTTGCGCAGTGCGTGCAGCTCGGCCTCTGCGCGGTCGGCGCGTTGGCGTTCGGCGTTCAGCGCGGTTTCGAGGTCTGCAACCGGGTGGCTGAACTTGTGGCCTTTGCAGAACTGGAAGTCATCCAGATTGCACGGTGGAATCTCGAATGCAGGCTTGAGGTTCAGGTGTTCTTCGGCCAGGTAGAAGGTGTTGATACCGTCGAACAGCACCGGGTGGTAGCCGGCCTCGGTGACGATTTTTTCCCAGGTCTGGTCGCGGTTCCATGGGGTTTCAATGAGCATGATCCACGGTCGCCATTGGACGAAGTCCATGCCGCGCAGTACGGTTTCTTCGTGGCCTTCGACGTCGATTTTCAGGAAGTGGATCGGGCCTTTGACGTGTTCTTCGCAAATCGACGCCAGGGTGCGCGAGGTGACGGTCTGGGTCTGCACATGCATGCCCGCATCTTTGTGCTGCTGGGCGATGGCCGGGTCGAGGGTCGACAGGCCGGTGTCGGCGATGCCGTAGAACGTCAGGGCTTCAGCGGTTTCGCCAGCGACGCATTGCAGGTTGATGTCTTTGGGGCGTTGCTGGCACAGCGCGTCGTAATAAACCTGCACCGGTTCGACGTTGATGCCGGTCCAGTTGTGGTCGTAGAACGCTCGGGTCACGGAGTCGTGGCTTGGGTCATTGGCGCCGATGTCGATGTAAAAGCCGTTCTCGATGTTTTTCAGTACGCGCCACAACCGGATGTCTTCGAAATTTTGTGCATAAGAAATGAGCGTCACGGTCTCTTCCTGATAGCTCGAATTGCCTGGGAAATGGGCGCGTGCGTTGAATGTCGCAGCGGGTCAGGCTCAGGAGTGTAGCGATCTTCAATCAGAAAGTGTGCGGGTATAGCGGCCAAAGACGGGGAGTGTGGCAGGCCCGCCGAGGGTTCGACGGGTCTGGACTTGCAATGGCGTTAGCCGGTTACACGCCGTTTTTAACGGCGTTGATCAGGGCCTGGCTCAGGACTTGGGCGGGAGCCACCTGTACGCTTTGGGTATAGAACGGCGGCAGGTTCTGGGCCAGTTGCGACAGCGCCTGCGCTGTGGTGTTGCCTGGCAACAATACGTATTGCAGGTTCGACGGATAGCTTTGCGGCACCGGGCCCTCCATGGTCGAGCCGTACGCGCCGAAGGTCATCACCGCTTGAGGGGTGGTCGGGTCTGGTGCGTAGAGGAACACGAAGGTGCCGTATTTTGGGTGTGTCAGGTATTGCTCGGCCTGGGCACGTACCGCCGGGTCCGGGTCGTTCATCAGGGTCCAGCGCATGACCGCATAGCTGCGGGTGGTTTCCATGAATGCCGTGCGAATCGGCGACTGGTTTTCCACGCCGCCCAGGCACACCAGCAGGTTGCCAAAGGGATCCAGCAAGGCCACAGAGTTGAACACACTGGCTTGCTGGGCGGTTTTCAGCAGCGGCGGCGCCAGTTCCGCACCAGGGTCACGCGGGTTGCTGGAGGTGACCGTCAAGGCGTACGGACTCACTTTGGTCAATGCCTGGCGTACCGGACTGTTCGCCGGCAGCGTGGCCGGGTTTTTCAGTTTCGAAGGCTCAAGACCGCTGTTGTTGCTCGCTTTGCGCACTGTGTCGACGCTGGCAGAGAAGATCGAGCTGGTGAGGTAGTACGCCGCCGAGTCGATGGTCTGACCGCCAAACACCGGGCTCATTGAGCCTTGATAAGCACGGCTGACAGGCGCGGCGATTGCGTAATAGCCCCAGGTTTTTTGCGCTTGTTGACGAATGTGCGGTGGCAGCGAGGGGAAGGTGAACTGGCTGTTGTAGTTGATCCCCGCGTAGTCATCGATCGCACTCACGGCGACGTTGAATCCGGCCGTGAGCAAAGCGCCGGCGCACATGGCGCAAGGGTCCAGCGTGGTCACAATGGTCAATTTGTTGGGCGGCGGAAGCTTCAGCGATTCCGCTTTTGCGTAGTACCAGTCCACCAGTTGTCGCTCGCCATGGGCGGTCGGGTCATGGGGCAGGAAGTAGGTGGTGCCGCTCCCCGGAAAAGGCATTAACACGTTGTTGTGAAGTGCTGCGATGACTTCGCCGGTAGCGTTGTTGATGATCGCCCCGCCAACGGCGAAGGTTTGTTGAATGGCCGCGAGAATGGCTTCGTTGGCGACGGTATCGACGGCTTCCTGTGCACTTTTCAGTGTGGTCATTGTGTCCCAGCTCCTTGCTGTCCTGAGTGCCAGAGAGTTCTGACGCCTGGCAACGATAGTTCAGATAGTGGAGGTTGGTTATGACCTTTCGGATTAATGCTTATGCACAGCGGGAGGTGGTTTCGCTGCGTTTACGGCTTATTTTGTGGAGCAGTTCTCAACAAATCGCAACTGGCTGTTTTTTCGCCTGTTTTTTAATGTGAACAAAAAATGACCAAGCGCATTTATGGCCTATAAGCCATGGATCCAAAGGCTTTTGTCAAGTTTCATCAACAGACTTATCCACAGGCTGTTGATCGAAATGGAGGGGGTTATCGACGCTCGGCCAGCAGCATCAGATTGCGCGGCGTCAGTGGGGTTTCGCAGAACAATCCCAGGCGCACCGAGTAACCCTGTTCTTCGAGAAACAGCGCTCGGTCAAGTACCAGCCACAGCTCCAGCGGGCGGCGGAACAAGCCGCGCAGCAGCTCCAGATTGCGCACCCGGGCCAGGCGTTCCCAACCAGCGGCTTCCAGCGCCGACCAATCCTGCGCCGGGACTGTGGATAAGTCTTTCAGCGCCGCGAGGTCGCGGCAGTAATCGGCGAAGGGTTTATCCAGCCAGGCGCTGGGCAACGACGGTGTTGGCAGGTAGTCGTCACAACCGCGCAGTTGCCGTTGCAGCAGGTCGAAAGCCAGTCGGCGGGCCATGGACATGTCGCGTTGACGTCGGACGCGGGCACCGGCGGTAACGGTTTCGCTCAGCGGTAGCGCCAGATCGTCGAGGGAAAGCTGTAGGCCGGAGCCTTTTGCTGCGTCGGACAGCGGCTGATACTGGCGAGCGTTGATGCGGTTGTAACAGCAGGGCGCAATGGCCAGTTGTTTGCAGCCGGCCGCGCTGGCCAGTTGCATCAGCCGTACATGCAGATCGCCGCAAGCGTGCAGGGCGACCGGTGTCTGATCGGCGTTCAGACGCGCCGCCRCATCGGCTGCCATCACATCTTGTTGAAGATGGTTGACCGCAAGGTGATGGTGTTGGCTCAGCGCTTGACCGCTGGCGATCAGCGCCGGGTCATATTCCAGGCAAGTCAGCTGTTGGCCAGCTTGCAGCAGGCGTCGTCCCAAATGACCTTTGCCCGAGCACCAGTCCAGCCAGTGCCGGGGTTTTTCGGCAAATTGCAGGCAACCGGCGAAGGCTTCGATCTGCTGCCATTTACGGCCGGGCACGTCGACGTTCAGTCGTCGGGTCGCAGGCTCGGTCGAATGAACGGGAAGGTTGCCTACAGCGCTGAGGGTGATGGCCTGTGCGGCCAGTCCTGGAAAAGGTGCAGGCGCCTGAAGGTCTTCAGGATGGTTATGACTGGTTTCCGCGTCTTCCAGCGAACGCTGGCTTAGCCAATCCGCCAATTCTGGATAGGTCGTTTCCCACGGCAGTTGCAGATGGGTAAACGGCCTCGGTCGCCAGAGTACCTGGTGTTTGGTCAGGAACCCGTCCAGCGCCTTGAAACGGGCGAGTAACTGCTCGCCCGCAAGCACCGGCCGATCAGCGTCCCTGGCAGGCATCGACGCGTAACCAGCGCTCCAGCAGCTTGAAGCCACGCACCAGAATGTAGACCATCAACAGGTAGAACATGCCAGCCGCGAAGAAGATCTCCACGGGCAGGTAGGTCCGGGCAATGATGGTGCGGGCCATGCCGGTCAGTTCCAGCAAGGTGACGGTGYTGGCCAGGGCGCTGGCCTTGAGCATCAGGATCACTTCGTTGCTGTAGGCCGGCAGGCCAATGCGCGCGGCACGCGGCAGGATGATGTAGAACAGCGCCGTGGGGCGCGACATGCCCAGTGCCCGCGCTGCTTCGATCTCGCCCTTTGGAATGGCCTGGATCGCCCCGCGCAGGATCTCGGCGATGTAGGCTGCAGTGTGCAGGGTCATGGTGGCGGTGGCGCACCAGAACGGATCGCGCAGGTACGGCCACATYGCGCTCGCGCGGACCGCATCGAACTGCGCCAGGCCGTAATAGACCAGAAACAGCTGCACCAGCAACGGCGTGCCACGGAAGAAGAAAATGTACGCGTAAGGCAGTGCGCGCACGTACCACAGGCGCGACGAGCGGGCGATGCCCAGCGGAATTGCCAGCAGCAAGCCGAGGACGACGGCGATGGCCACCAGTTCCAGGGTCAGGGTCGCGCCCTGTGCCAGTTTCGGCAGCCACTTGATGATGACTTCCCAATTCATTGCGTGCTCCTCGCGAAGCCGCGAGCGGCGCGTTTTTCCAGCAGGTGCATGCCGGTCATGGCCAGAATCGTCAGGCCCAGGTACATGAAGGCCGCGACCATGTAGAAGGTGAACGGCTGCTTGGTCATGGTCACGCCGTTTTGCGCATGACGCATGATTTCTTCCAGACCGATCACCGACACCAGTGCGGTGTCTTTCATCAGGATCATGAACAGGTTGCCCAGACCCGGCAGGGCGATGCGCCACATCTGCGGCATGATCAGCCTGGTAAAAATCCGGAACCTCGAAAGACCCAGCGCAACACCGGCTTCGCGGTGACCCTTGGGGATCGCCAGAATCGCGCCGCGGAAGACCTCCGTAGCGTAGGCGCCGAAGCACAGGCCGAGGGCGATCACGCCGGCGGCGAAGGCATTGAGCGCGAGATCGGGATTACCAAAAAACTCGCCCAGGACACGCATCAGGTTGACCGTGCCAAAGTAGATCAACAGCACCCAGAGCAATTCCGGGATGCCGCGAACCAGGGTCGAGTAGGTGCCGCCAAGCCATTGCAACGGCTTGTACGGGGAAGTCTTGGCCAAGGCGCCGAGCAGGCCGAGCACCAGTCCCAGGCATAACGCGCAGAGGGCCAGTTTGACGGTCATCAGCGCGCCAGCGGCGAGCGCCGGGCCGAATCCGTAGAGGTCGATAGTCATGGATTTCTATTCAAGTTGCCGCAGGCATTGCCAAGGACCGGCACCGTCAGAGTACGGCGCCGGTCAGGCCAGTCAGAATCAATAGATGCTGAACGGGAAGTACTTGTCGTTGATCTTTTTGTAGGTGCCGTCAGAGACGATTTCTTTCAGTGCAGCATTCAGCTTGTTACGCAGCTCGTCCTGACCCTTGCGCACGGCAATGCCGATTTTGTCGCTTGATACAACCGGTTCGCCTTTGAACTCGTAGTCTTTGCCCGCATCGCTTTTCAGCCAGTCGTAGTTGGCGTATTTGTCGGCGAGGATCGCATCGACGCGACCGGAGGTCAGGTCCAGGTAGGCGTTTTCCTGAGTGTCATACAGCTTGATGGTGACGTCGTTGCCGTAATTGTCCTCAAGCCAGGTGCCGGCCAGGGTGGCGCGCTGGGTGCCGATGATCTTGCCTTTGAGCGAGTCCTTGTCGGTTTTGAGGTCGACGTTCTTCGGTGCGATGAACTGCAGTTTGTTCGAGTAGTACGGGTCGGTGAAATCAACGGCCTGCTTGCGATCGTCTGTAATCGACAGCGAGGAGATCAGGAAATCGAACTTCTTGGCGTTCAGTGCCGGAATGATGCCGTCCCAGTCAGAGGTAACGACTTCACATTCGACCCGCATCTTGGCGCACAGGGCGTCGCCGATGTCTTTGTCGAAACCGACCACCTGGCCGCTGGCATCTTTATTGTTGAACGGTGGGTAAGCCGCTTCGATGCCCATCTTCAGTTTTTCGGCGGCCATTGCATTGGCCGAAAACACCAGTGTGGCGGCCGCGGCCAGGAGGAGTTTTTTGTAAGTCTGCATGTAGGTAGCTCCGTTAGCGGTTGCTGGACATGAATTGTTTGCAGCGCGCCGAAAGCGGGTTTTCGAACACCTGCTGGGGCGATCCTTGCTCTTCTATGAGCCCTTGGTGAAGGAACACCACTTCACTGGACACCTGACGGGCGAAGCCCATTTCGTGGGTGACCAACAGCATGGTGCGACCTTCTTCGGCGAGCGCGCGGATCACGTTTAGTACTTCCTGAACCATTTCCGGGTCAAGCGCGGAAGTCGGCTCATCAAACAGAATGACTTTTGGCTGCATTGCCAAGGTACGGGCGATGGCGGCACGTTGCTGCTGGCCACCGGAAAGTTCTGCCGGGTAGGCGTGACGCTTGTCGGCGATGCCGACCTTGGCCAGCAAGGCTTCCGCCACTTCGATGGCTTCGGCCTTGCTTTGCCCGAGGACGCGGCGCGGCGCTTCGATGATGTTGTCGAGCACACTCATGTGCGGCCACAGGTTAAAGTTTTGAAATACAAAACCGATTTCGCTGCGCAGGCGATTGATCTGCTTGCCGTCGGCGGCGACCAGTTCGCCGTTTTTCGAAGGCTTGAGCTTGAGCTCTTCGCCGGCCACCAGAATCTGGCCCTGGTGCGGGTTTTCGAGCAGGTTGATGCAGCGAAGGAATGTGGACTTGCCGGAACCGGAGGAACCCAGGATCGAGATCACATCGCCGTCGCGTGCGGTCAGCGAGACGCCCTTGAGCACCTCAAGCGTCCCGTAGCGTTTGTGCAAGTTGCGGATTTCAAGCGCGGGCGTGGCCTCAGCCATGTGCGGTCCTCATTGTGTCTGTTGTGCTCCTGCTGTTGGCCGGGCATTCCTGGCGAGGCGCCAAGCTAGCATGGCGGTCGAATGGCGGCCAACAGCCCCACGGGGCGTAGACGGGCAGTGCGTGACCGGTTGTCGCATCAGCGCAGCAGACTGTCGCGGCATCAACAACCGATCCCACGCTTGAAGCCATGTCTGTGTGGGTGTCGCGTAAAAAAAGGCGCGATGGTGCCAGCTTTGGCCGGGTGTTGGAAGCGCTAACCGGACAAACGTTCCCGATCCGCACTTTTAGCGTACAGCCCGCGTAAACCGGCGGAGTGAAACATTTTGGCGCAATTATTGCGTGCAGAATAAGGAACGCCCCGTTGGATTCTTTTTACGAGAAGGACGCCAAGCGGGATGGACGCAATCGCTTTTCCTTACAAAGGTAGTTTCAATGAGCAGTACCCAAAGCTCTAATGGCCTCGAACAGGGGCTCAAGCCGCGCCATGTGACCATGTTGTCGATTGCCGGTGTTATCGGCGCCGGTCTGTTCGTTGGCTCGGGTCACGCCATCGCCGCTGCAGGCCCGGCCGTGCTGTTGGCCTACGCTGCCGCCGGTATGCTGGTAGTGCTGGTCATGCGCATGCTTGGCGAAATGGCCGTTGCGTCTCCGGACACAGGCTCTTTTTCGACCTACGCCGATCGCGCCATCGGTCACTGGGCCGGTTTCACCATCGGCTGGCTCTACTGGTGGTTCTGGGTGCTGGTAATCCCGCTGGAGGCCAACGCCGCCGCGACTATCCTGCATGCCTGGTTCCCTAATGTGGCCATCTGGGCATTTACCCTGATCATCACGTTGCTGCTGACAGTGACCAACCTGTTCAGCGTGAAGAACTACGGTGAGTTCGAATTCTGGTTCGCTCTGATCAAAGTCCTGGCGATCATCGGTTTCATTGTCCTCGGTGTCATGGCGATCTTCGGCTACCTGCCAGGCAGCCAGGTCAGCGGCGTTTCGCACCTGTTCGACACCCAGGGTTTCTTGCCAAACGGCATGGGCGCGGTACTGGGCGCCATCCTGACCACCATGTTTTCCTTCATGGGCACCGAGATCGTGACCATCGCGGCCGCGGAGTCGAAGAACCCGGGCCAGCAAATCTCCAAGGCCACCAATTCGGTGATCTGGCGGATTGGCTTGTTCTACCTCGTATCGATCTTCATCGTTGTAGCGCTGGTGCCATGGAACGATCCGGTTCTGGCCAGCGTCGGTTCCTATCAGACCGTGCTTGAGCGCATGGGCATCCCGAACGCCAAGCTGATCGTCGACCTCGTGGTGCTGGTTGCTGTGACCAGTTGCCTGAACTCGGCGCTGTACACCGCTTCCCGCATGATGTTCTCCCTGGGCAAGCGTGGTGATGCACCGGCCGTTTCCCAGCGCACCAACAAGAGCGGCACGCCTTACTGGGCCGTCATGTTGTCTACCTGCGCAGCGTTCCTCGCGGTGTTCGCCAACTACGTGGCCCCGGCTGCGGTGTTCGATTTCCTGCTGGCCAGCTCCGGCGCTATTGCGCTGTTGGTGTACCTGGTGATCGCGATTTCGCAACTGCGCATGCGCAAACAGCGCATGGCCCGCGGTGAAAAAATCGCCTTCAGCATGTGGCTGTTTCCAGGCCTGACCTATGCGGTGATCGTATTCATCGTGGCGGCCCTGACCATCATGCTGTTTCAGGATGCCCATCGCGTGGAAATCCTTGCCACGGGGCTGTTGAGCCTTTTGGTGGTGGCTGCCGGTTTGTTTGTGGCTCGCCGTCGCAAACTGGAACAGCGTGGCGCGGTCGTGTTGAGCTGATTCACCCTGCGTAATGAAAACGGCCGCTGTCAGGAATGACAGCGGCCGTTTTTGTTTCTGGTGCCGACTTCAATCGAGGTGTACCCAATCCTCTACGCGCAATCCGGGAACACGCTCAAATTCACGAAGATTATTCGTCACCACAATGAACCCTTGTGAGCGCGCGTGTCCGGCGATCATGTGGTCGTAAGGGCCTATCGGTGTGCCCGCCTTTGCAAGTTCCGAGCGAATCATTCCGGTGTGGGCAGCGGCTTCGTAGTCGAAGGGCAGGACTTCAAGACGAGCTGCAAAACCTTCGATGACGGCCAGGTTCTTTTCCGGCGCCGCCGATTTTTCAGCGCCGTAAATCAATTCCATCAACGTGACCGCGCTTATACACAGCTGGCCGTGATGGCGATTGAACGCTTCGCGTACGACCTGTGGTTTGTTCTTGATGGTAAAAATGCAGATGTTGGTATCGAGCATGTATTTGATCATCAGAACGACTCGCGCTCCTGATCGGCCGGTTGCTCGCGGTCAGCCATAAAATCGGCAGTAACGTTATCGCCATCGAACCAGCTATCCCAGGCTTCATCGGCCGGCGTGATGATGCGAGCGCGGCCAATGGCTACAACGTTGACGCGCTTGACGTCTTCAGGCATTGCCACGGCTTTGGGCAAGCGGACGGCCTGGCTTCGATTGCTCATGAAAAGGGTGGTCTGTTCCATTGGGGTGTCCTCCGCTTTTGGTGCGCTTAGAGCCCAAGAATAGGTTGTGGCGGGGATATGTCAACGGGATATACGCTGGAGCTGATGAAGGGTAGCGCCAGCTCTTCG
>NZ_JBFTLU010000160.1:0-8940 GCF_056396605.1 Pseudomonas sp. 05T35 | reverse complement strand
GCCTTGTTCAACGCAGCGGCTCAGGTTCGGGAATTGCTGTTGGAGTCGGCGGCACGCAGCTGGGGAGTCGAAGCCGCACTGCTGACCACCCACGAGGGCGTCATCCACGGCCCGACTGGACAACGGATGTCATACGCCGAAGCCGTCAAGGGCGTCGACCTGCACCACTATGCGAAGGYCCGATCGCCATCGATGCCGGTGTCCGCTTTCAAGCTGATCGGTCATTCTCTTCCTCGCCTGGATATCCCGGCCAAAGTCAGTGGCGGCGCCGCTTTCGTCCAGGATCTGCGCCTGCCCGGCATGCTGCATGCCCGCGTTATCCGTCCGCCACGTCCTGGTTGCACCCTTGAAGACTTCGATGCCGAGTCGATAAAGGGTCTGCCGGGGGTGGTGCAGGTGGTGCACGACGGCAACTACCTGGCAGTGGTGGCCAGAGACGAGTGGCAAGCCATTAAAGCGATGCGCAGCGGGTATGAGCGAGCCCGCTGGAGCGGCGGACAGGCGATCCCCGAATCTCGGGACATCCACTCGTTGTTGACACGCCTCCCTGCACACCGCTATCCGATCAGCCATGAAGGTAGCCCGACTGCTGGAGCCAGCGCGAGTTATCGCGCGCGGGTCACCAAGCAGTACCTCATACACGGTTCCATCGGCCCGTCCTGCGCCGTGGCCTGGTTCAAGGATGGCACGCTCACTGTCTGGACCCACACGCAGGGTGTCTACCCTCTTCGCGCGGGAATCGCCGAGATGGTGGGACTGGCGCCAGAGCGGGTGCGCTGCATCCATACCGAGGGGTCCGGGTGTTATGGCCACAACGGCGCGGACGACGCGGCAGCCGATGCCGCGTTGATTGCGATGCGTGTCGCAGGCACGCCTGTGCGCGTGCAATGGATGCGCGAGCAGGAAAACCTCTGGGAGCCCTATAGCTCCGCCATGCTCACCGAGGTCCAGGCCAGCCTCGATGCGCAGGGCAGACTGCAGGACTGGGCCTATGAGCTGTGGACGACACCGCACAATGAACGCATCGTAAATGCCGGCAGATTGATTCCCGCACGGCTGTTGGCTCGCCCATTTGTCTCCGCGCCGTCGGTTCCAATCGCCCAACCCGAAGGGGATGGCGATCGAAATGCCGTGCCGCTGTACGCCCTGGCATCCACCCGCATCGACATGAACTTCGTGACCACCATGCCGTTTCGCACATCCGCCATGCGTTCGTTGGGGGCACATATCAATATCTTCGCCATCGAAGCCTGCATCGACGAACTGGCCGCTCAGGCCGGCGCCGATCCGGTTGCCTTGCGCCTCGCCCATCTGACAGACCCGCGAGCACGGGCGGTGGTCGAACGCGTCCGTGACGCCAGCGGCTGGCTGCACAAAGGCAATGAACCTGGTTCCGGCATTGGCTTCGCGTTTGCCCGCTACAAGAACATCATGGGGTACTGCGCAATAGCCGTCCGTTTGCAGGTGCATCCGCAGACCGGCGAGGTTCAGCTCGATCGAGTGGTAACCGCAGTGGACGTGGGGCAAATCGTCAACCCCGATGGCCTGCGCAACCAGGTGGAAGGAGGCATCGTGCAGTCCGCCAGCTGGACCTTGTATGAAAAAGTCGGTTACGACCCGGGTGGTGTGCGCAGCTACGATTGGAGCGGTTATCCGATCCTGCGCTTTCCTCAGTTACCCAGGCAGGTCGACGTGCATTTGCTCGACCAGCCGGGACAACCATTTCTCGGTGCGGCCGAGATCGTCCAGGGCCCCATGGCCGCCGCCATCGGGAATGCCGTAGCGAACGCTACCGGCCGACGCTGGCTGAATCTCCCCCTGACCCGCTCAGAGCAGCAGGCATAGCCTGAAATCCACTTCCCGTTAAAGCGTTGCGTTTCACGCAATGCAGCGTAGAGCTGCGGCTGGATTATCACTCAAGGCCCGGCGGATTAAGTTAGTGCCCAACAGGAGGATCACAGCATGTTCGGCACTGCATCACATCATCAACACCGCACCATTGTCGTAGGCGGTTCGCTCGGTGGTCTGGCGGATACAGGGCACGGAAATCGGCAATCACCTGCTTTTCAACCAGGCACCATCCGCCTGAGCACTCATGGCATCCCGGTCGATGCCCTCCCAAGGAAATACCCATGACTCAGCACCTGTTTCAACCCATTGCGGTTGGTCCCTACACACTGGCTCATCGCGTGGTGATGGCCCCTCTGACCCGCTCCCGAGCCGGACAACCGGGCGACCTTCCGACCGCCATGAACGCCGAGTATTACCGGCAACGCGCAAGTGCCGCCTTGATCATTACCGAAGCCACGCAGATTTCCCGTCAAGGTCAGGGCTACGCCTGGACCCCGGGGATTTACAGCGATGAACAGGTGGAAGCCTGGCGTCAGGTGAGCACACAAGTGCATGAAGCGGGCGGACTGATTTTCATGCAGCTGTGGCATGTGGGGCGTGTCTCTCACCCAAGCTTCCAACCCGATAACGCCCTGCCGGTTGCTCCCAGCGCACTGCCTGTTCCAGGCAAGACGTTTATCGTCGATGACGATGGCAATGGTGTCTGGGGTGATGTACCCGTGCCGCGTGCTCTGGAAACCTCAGAGATTGCGGATATTATCGGCGACTATCGTCGCGCTGCGCGCAACGCCTTGAAAGCCGGCATGGACGGCATTGAAATCCACGCGGGCAACGGTTATCTGCTCGACCAATTCATCAATAGCAACAGCAACCAGCGTGAGGACGGCTACGGCGGCAGCGTGGAACATCGCGCTCGTCTGTTGCTGGAAGTGGTAGACGCTGTTGCCGATGAAGTGGGGGCCGAGCGCGTAGGTGTACGGCTTACGCCCATGGGGCGCTTCATGGGAATGGGTGATGCGACACCCGAGGCCACATTCGGCCACATCGTGCGCTCCCTGAACCGCTGGCCCCTGGCCTATCTGCATCTTGTGGAACCTGCAGTGGTGGGCACCGTCAAGGACGAGAATTTCGATCCCCGCTGGGACGCGATCATCGGTCAACTTCGTACGGAATGGAAAGGTGTGCTGATGGTCGCCGGTGGTTACGATCCGAAAACAGCAGAACAAGCCTTGGCCGCCAACCGTGCTGACATCATTGCCTTTGGAAGGCCGTTCCTGGCCAACCCTGACTTGCCACGGCGGATCCGTGACGGACTGGCGCTCAACACTTCAGACCCAAGCACCTTCTTTGGTGGCGACCAGCGCGGATACATTGATTATCCCGTTCATCCATAAGGGACGCCGGACACAAAAAATCGATCAAGGCAGGAGTGAATGCCTCACTCGATGCCTTGATTCGATACCTGACCATTTGTCTCTACCCACCCTTCACAAGCGCAGGAATCACTTTGCCGCAGCCGCTTGTTCAATCAGTCGGGCGACCGGCTCCGGATTTGAAACCATCACGACATGGGAAGCCCCTTTAACGACTTTCACCACTTTGGCCTCGGCTCGCTTGGCCATGAATGCCATGGCCTGCGGTGGAATGTTCTTGTCCTTGTCGCCATAGATGTACCAGGACGGAATATGCTTCCAGGCCGGTGTACCTGACTGCTCGTTCAGCGCCGCTTCGGTGACCGGACGCTGAGTCGCCGCCATCAATGCCGCCTGTGCGGCGGGGACGTCAGCGGCGAACTGGTCGTGGAACTTGTCCTGCTGGATGTACAAATCCTTGCCGCCATCAGCCAGCGCGACAGGCGCCGCAAGGGTTGGGCCGAGGGTACTCCCCGGGAATTTGCCGGCTAGCCCGGCGACGGTTTCGCCCGCCTCGGGCGCGAACGCGCTGACGTAAACCAGTGCCTTTACATTGGCACGGTCATTGGCCGCTTCACTGATGACGTTGCCGCCGTAGGAGTGGCCGACCAGCACGACGGGCGACTTGATGCCAGCCAGCAATGCCGAAACAGCAGCGCCGTCGCTCTTCACGCTGCGCAACGGATTGGCAGCAGCCACAACGGGGTAGCCATCCTTCTCGAGGATCTTCACCACGCCATTCCAGCTCGACGCATCGGCAAAGGCGCCGTGCACGAGAACGACGGTAGGCTTTTCAGTTTGCGCCGATGCGTTGGCACCGATGATCAGGCCGGCGGTGCAGGCCAGAGCAGCCATTACTTTTTTCATTGGAAACTCCTTGGGCGATTGGACTATGGAGCGAATCGGGTGAAGACGAAGTCGTGGTTCTGCACTCGCGCCTGGTGGCAGGCGAAGCAGGTCTGGTGCTGTGCCTCATCGGCGGGTTTGCCGTTGATAAAGCGACCAAAACCCCAACCGCCGGTTGACGCATATTTCCTCGAGTCCTTGACCATGACCTGAACGGTAGTGGCCGCGCCGGGAATGGAGGCCGGCTCGAACTCCGGGGACTGGACGTGTTTCCAGGCGAGCTTCACCAGCACCGTGCCGTCAGGGAACGGCAGCGTTGAATCCTGGTAGGCCTTGATCGCCAGATCATTGCCCAGGACCGCTCGAAGTTCGTCCAGGGGTGCCGCTTCCTGCGCCGGCGCTATCAGCGCCCATTGGCGATAGCCATCGGGAAGCTTCACGCCGTAGATCGGTGAAGCGTCGCCGCCACCGGCGTCGCCCCGCGCTACTCCGGTAGCGGTCAACGCAACCGATGCCACGGCAGCGGACAACACGGCCAGATACTTGAGCTTCATCGCTGCTCTCCCCTTCAGGCCATCAGAGATGATCAGCGTCGATCACTGCCTGGGCGAAGGCTTGTGGGGCCTCCTGCGGCAAGTTGTGGCCGATACCGCCATTGATCAATCGATACTCATATTTGCCGGTGAAGCGCTTGGCATAGGCCTCGGCAGGTGGATGTGGCGCACCGTTGGCATCGCCCTCAAGGGTGATGGTCGGCACGCTGATGGATGGGAAGGTCGCCAGTTTCTTCTCCAGCTTGTCGTATTTTGATTCGCCCTTGATCAGGCCCAGGCGCCAGCGATAGTTGAAGATGGATACGGCGACGTGATCGGGATTTTGCAAAGCGGCGGCGCTTCGGTCATAGGTGGCGTCGTCGAAGTTCCACTTTGGCGACGCCAGTTTCCAGATCAGCTTGGCGAAGTCGTGGGTGTTTTTTTCATAGCCCAGACGGCCACGCTCTGTCGCAAAATAGAACTGATACCACCACTGCAACTCGGCAGCAGGCGGCAGCGGTGTCTTGCCGGCCTCCTGGCTACCGATCAGATAGCCACTCACCGCAACCAGCGCTTTCACCCGCTCCGGCCATAAGGCCGCGACGATGTCGGCCGTGCGCGCGCCCCAGTCATACCCGCCGAGCACAGCCTGGTTGATTTTCAGCGCATCCATGAAGTCGATCAGATCGCTTGCAAGTGCAGCAGGCTGGCCGTTGCGAACGGTCTTGGCAGAAAGAAAACGCGTATCGCCATAACCGCGCGCATACGGAATCAGCACTCGATAGCCCTTCTGCGCCAGCGCCGGCGCCACGTCGGCGTAGCTGTGAATATCGTAAGGCCAGCCGTGCAGCAGGATGACCACCGGCCCATCGGCAGGGCCGACTTCGGCGTAGGCAACATCCAGCAGACCGGCCTTGACATGCTTCAATGGGCCGAACGAAGTGTTACTTCCCGGCGTAATGGTGCCGATGGTGCTGGCCGGCACATCAGCGGCGTTCGCCTGCGCCGAGGCCACACTCAAAGCGCCCAGCTGCATCAATGCGATCGCCAGAACAGATGGCGCGAGCAGACGCCGAGGTATGGATTTGTGGTTCAACGGGTTCGTGTCCATGGTGAGTCTCCCTTGTGAACGGCTGGTGAGTGGTTCCGGTTTTTGGAATCGATTGGAAAGTGTTTACCGGGCGGCCTGAGCGCCGGTGTTTTGCGCAGACGCACGCAACGGACGGAATGCCTCACGTAATTCTTCGCTGAACAATTGAGGCTGCTCCCAGGCAGCGAAGTGGCCGCCTTTGTTGACTTCGTTGAAGTAGGAGAGCGATGGATAGGCACGCTCTGCCCAGGCTTTCGGCGCGCGGTAGATTTCGTGCGGGAACACGGTGATCGCCACCGGGACCTTGATGTCCGCAGTCTTTTGCGCCGCGGCGCTGAAGTTATTGTTGTTGTTCTCCCAATAGAAACGGGAGGACGACGCGCCGGTGTCAGTCAGCCAATACAGGCTGATGTCGTCGAGCATCTCATCGCGGCTGAGCACACGTTCAGGCTTGCCGTCACTGTCGGTCCAGGCTGCGATTTTTTCGTACATCCAGGCCGCCGTGCCGGAGGGCGAGTCAGCCAGCAGATAGCCGATAGTCTGCGGCCGGGTCACCATCATCGCGCCGTAGGCTGCATTGCGACCGAAGAAACTACTCAGCGAGTTGTAGGCCGTGCGTTCCGGATCGGTCAACCCGGCCGGTGCCGGATCGCCACTGTTGATCGGCTTCACCAGCTCCGGCGGTATGGTCGCCGGCATATTCAGATGAATGCCAAGTAATCCTGGAGGCGCCAGGCGACCCAGTGCGTCGGAAATYACCGAACCATGATCGCCGCCCTGGGACACGTAATGGGTGTAGCCCAGTCGCTTCATCAGCACATCCCAAGCCTTCGCCACCCGGTCAGGCCCCCAGCCCAATTCAGTCGGTTTGCCGGAAAAACCATAGCCGGGAATCGACGGAATCACCACGTCGAAAGAGTCTTCCACACGCCCGCCGTAAGCGGTCGGATCGGTCAGCGGGCCGATGGTTTCAAGGAATTCGAATTGTGAACCGGGCCAGCCGTGGGTGAGGATCAGCGGCATCGCGTTGGGATTGCGCGAGCGCACATGGATGAACTGGATGTCGACACCATCGATGGTGGTCATGAACTCTGGTAAAGCATTGAGCCTGGCCTCGGCCTTGCGCCAGTCGTAACCGTTGCCCCAGTACTTCACCAACTCTTGCACCTGTGCCCGTTGCACACCTTGGGAAACGTCGTCGACGGTCTCCTTGTCAGGCCAGCGGGTGTCTGCGATGCGTTTGCGCAGGTCGGTCAGGCGCGCTTCATCAACATGAATGCGGTATGGGCGAATGGCCTCCGATGTAGCCGATGCAGCGCTGGCAGGTGCATTGTCGGTAGCCGTAGTGGCTGCCCATGCGCCACTGCCGCCAGCCAGCAGTGCGAGACCGAACACATGAACCCTGACGGATGAAGCCAGGCAACGGCGCCTGGCGGAAACGGACGAAACTGTAAGCATGATAAATCTCCTTTTTAGTCAGTGGCCTATAGGCGCGGCGATCGTTACCAGAGCTGATCACCGGCCGTAGCGCACACTTGGCCACAGTCAGTTGCGACTATTGGGCTGCCGTCAGCCGGAGTGTTGACGGCCTGCCCCGCACAACCTTGCATCAACTGCCTTGGCCGCAGTCCTGAGCAAGGGTGCTGTAATCCAGAGACTGGATCTTGCCGAGCGAGTCGAGGTAAGTCATACGAGTCTCCACGACGCCACAGCCTGAGGACGGCGCTTCGTTGACCGACAGCACTTTGGCGATATCCAGGTGATCGCCGTACCTGTAGCTGTGGGATTTGACGCTGTCTTGAGCGTTGGCCGCCACGGCGCCAAGGCTGAGTACGGCAAACAATGAAGCGATGCTGAGGTTCTTCCAGTTCATGACGATATCTCCAGACGTTGAGTGGTCCAGCGAGACGGCTTGCGCTGTCTCGATGGCGCTCATTTGACGCCGATCAGGTATCCCGTATGTGTCAGCAACGGCCCACAAAAGAAACAGTCCGTATCGGCATGCGGCCTGGATACACAGAGATACATTTGTGTCAGAAGGGGTGGAGAGCAAATGGAAGCGGTTTCGAGTGAAACCTGCTGGAATGAAAAAAAGAGGCTTCTGCCTAATGCCAGCCAGTTAAGGCACGAACCTGTGGGAGCGAGCCGGCTCCGGGCGGCGTTCCGACGATAGCGGTGGGTCAGTCAACGTTGATGTGAATGTTATGCCGTCATCGTCGGAACGCCGCCCGGAGCCGGCTCGCTCCCACATGGATTGCGCTTAACTGACAGACATTAGGCAAAAGCCTCTTTTTTTAATCCGTCTTTTAATGCTTGTAGAGGGAAACGAGACATGCCGTTTTTAGCTCTATTCAGCTTTCATACTCATCTCCGGGCTCAACGTTCCTAACCAAGCGACAAGACACACGATGACGACTGCCATTGAGAACTCGAAAGTCATGCTGCGCCGCAAAGCGTTGACCGCCACCGAATACTCTCCAGTTCGAACTGATCGCTCTAATAGCGGGCTTAGATGAAAACGATTGAGAATGGCCAGTACGATCATTCCGGAAAACAGCAGGACTTTCAGGAACAGCAATATCCCATAAGTACTCAGCATCACCTCATCGAGGGTTGGACCTACGATAAACAGGTAATTCACTACACCGGTGATGCTCAGGATCACTACGATCACCGCGCCAGCCGATTCAAATCCAGTCAGTACCCGAGCAAGCATTCGTGCCTCTTGCTCGCCCTTCAGTGATTTCAAACGCAACAATAGAGCGAACGCCGCGAGAGCACCCAACCAACCACCTGCAGCTAAAAGATGGAAGATATCGCTGATGAAATGCCAATAACGACGGCTACCTTCATCCATAGCACCATGTCCTGTCCATGCCAGGGTGGCCAGTGCAATGGCTCCACATGCGGTGACGATCCAGAGGCTGAGTGTCGGGAAGCGCTTATTCAAGGCAACGCCAATAATTGCCATCACCAGAGCAGCTATTCGGACCATCCAGGTCAAACCGACGTCAGTCCCCATGAGGACCATTTGAAAAATATGGTGATGCAGCTCCATAAACCCCGACACACCGCTCATTGCTTTTGCAAGCAACAACATGGCGGCAAGGGACAGGGCTACACCGACAACAGAAGTACCATAAAGAAGCGACTCAAAATTCAAGGCCGTGCCCGATACTCTTTCCTTTCCCCTGAGGCTGTACAAACC
>NZ_JBFTLU010000159.1:0-10674 GCF_056396605.1 Pseudomonas sp. 05T35 | reverse complement strand
GTCGTCCAGGCTCAGGTCGTTGGCCACGAACGGTGTGGTCAATACTTGTTCAACCACCGGGTGACGGCCCTGGCTGATGCGCATGCACGGCTCGCTGACGAACCGTGGGCAGTTCAGGTCAAGGTTCAGCGCGCGCTCGGCCAGGTTGCTCAAGACATCCAGCTCAGCCAGTGCCGCGGCAGTGTCCTGCAGCGGTGGCAGCTGGCTGATCAGGTCTTCGAGCAGGGCTTCGTAAAGCATCTTCTCGCGGGCCAGCGCGCGGCTCTTGGCCGACAGGGCCTTGTCTTCGAAGGCTTTGAGTTCTGGCGTGATGAACCGCTCGGCCCCTTTGAGGGTCTGGCGGCGGATGTAATCGGCCGGTGCCTGCTCGGCTTGCTTGCTTGGCAGTTCGATGAAGTAACCGTGAATCCGGTTGTAGCCGACTTTCAGGTTGGCCAGGCCGGTACGCGCCTTCTCGCGGGCTTCGAGGTCGATCAGGAATTGTCCGGCGTTTTCGCTTAGCGATTGCAGCTCGTCGAGTTCAGCGTCGTATCCGGTTTTCAACACGCCACCGTCGCGGATCACCGCTGGCGGGTTGTCGATGATGGCTTTTTCCAACAGGGCGGCCAGCTCGGGATAGGTGCTGGTAGTCACGGCCAGTTGGTGAAGGTGTGGCGCCTCAAGCTCGGTCATCGCCACTTGCAGTTCTGGCAGGGCGCCGAGGGCGTCGCGCAGGCGAGCCAGGTCACGCGGGCGAGCGTTACGCAGGCCGATACGCGCCAGAATCCGCTCGATGTCACCGATCTCTTTCAACTGCGGTTGGAGTTTCTCGAAGCGGTAACCGTCGAGCAGGCAGGTGATCGAGGTCTGGCGTGCCAGCAGCACGCTCAAGTCGCGCAGCGGGCGATTCAACCAACGGGTCAGCAAGCGGCTGCCCATGGCAGTCTGGCAACGGTCGACCACCGATTGCAGGGTGTTCTCGCGGCCACCCGCCAGGTTGGTGTCCAGCTCCAGGTTGCGCCGGCTTGCACCGTCCAGCACCACGGTATCGTCCAGACGCTCATGACGCAGGCTGCGCAAATGCGGCAGGGCGGTGCGTTGGGTTTCCTTGGCGTAGCTCAACAGGCAACCGGCGGCACCGATGGCCAGGGTCAGGTTCTCGCAGCCGAAACCTTTGAGGTCCTGGGTGGAAAATTGCTGGCAAAGACTTTTCAGCGCCGAATCACGCTCGAAATCCCACGGTGCACGACGACGAACGCCACGACGCTTCTCGGCCGGCAAGTCTTTTGGCCAATCGTCCGGAATCATCAGCTCGACCGGATTGACCCGCTCCAGCTCCGCCAGCAGGTTTTCCCAGCCTTTGATCTCCAGCACGCTGAAGTTGCCGCTGGTGATGTCCAGCACGGCCAGGCCGAACAGGCGCTCGTCACCCAGAACGGCGGCGATCAGGTTGTCGCGGCGCTCATCCAGCAGCGCTTCATCGCTGACGGTGCCGGGGGTGATGATCCGTACCACCTGACGGTCTACCGGACCTTTACTGGTCGCCGGGTCGCCGACCTGTTCACAGATCACCACCGACTCACCGAGCTTGACCAGTTTCGCCAGGTAACCTTCCGCGGCGTGGTAAGGAATCCCACACATCGGAATCGCCTGCCCGGCCGACTGCCCACGGGCGGTCAGGGTGATGTCCAGCAATTTGGCGGCCTTCTTTGCGTCTTCATAGAAGATCTCGTAGAAGTCACCCATGCGGTAGAACATCAACTGGTCAGGGTGCTGATTCTTCAGACGCCAGTACTGCTGCATCATCGGGGTGTGGGAAGACAGATCGGAGAGTGCTTTATTCATCAGGTAATCAGGCGAATTCGTTGAAATGGGTGGGGCAAAAGAGGGACATCGGCCCGGCTTTTCCGCGATGGGCGCAAGGTTACCATGGGCGGTCCGACCTACGCAGGGATGAAAGGCCCGCTGCACGTTTCTGCGGTTTATGCACTTGTTATGCAAATCAGCATTTGTCATCTTCGAAAAGAACGAGCACTATGCGCGTTATGCAAAAACGCAATGTTTCTACCGTCTTAAGAGCACTGCTCGATCAGCACGGGATCTCCCCCACGGAGCTTCACCGTCGCACTGGCGTGCCTCAATCTACTCTCTCGCGGATTCTCAGCGGGAAGATCGTCGATCCTTCGGATAAACACATCTCGAAGATCGCCGAGTACTTCCGTGTGAGCACTGACCTGTTGCGTGGCCGCGCCGATGTAGCGCCGGCCATCGCGCCTGCACGCGAAGAGTCGCATTCGGAACTCAAGGACATAAGCCTGTGGGATGACGATACCCCCGTCGATGACGACGAGGTCTCGGTCCCCTTTCTTCGCGAGGTTGAATTGGCTGCTGGATCAGGAAGATTCGTCATCGAAGAAAGCGAACGCTCAAGCTTGCGCTTCGGCAAACGCAGCTTGCGGCATAACGGTGTGCAGTTCGACCAGGCCAAATGCGTCACCGTGCGCGGCAACAGCATGTTGCCGGTGCTGCGCGACGGCGCCACGGTTGGGGTCAACGCCGGCAAGTCCGGGATTGGCGATATCGTTGATGGTGATCTGTATGCCATCAACCATAACGGCCAACTGCGGGTGAAGCAGCTCTATCGTCTGCCTACCGGCATTCGTCTGCGTAGCTTCAATCGCGATGAACACCCGGATGAGGACTACACCTTCCAGGAAATTCAGGAAGAGCAAATCGTCATCCTCGGTCACGTCTTCTGGTGGGGCATGTACGCCCGCTAACGCCTAGCTGTCAGACAAAACCCGCTATCAAGCGGGTTTTTTTTCGCCTGACGAAAACCATCCCACCCTTTGTTTGCGGGGCTTTCATGCGCTTGTGCATTTTCAATGCACAAATAAATGCATTTATGCATTGACTGTATATGCATCCATGCATATTCTTTGTCCCAAGCCGCTCAACAACGGCTCGCAACGAAGCTCTTTAGTTCCACAGCAAAGGCAGCGATGAACCGGCCTCAACGGTTCAGAGGGTTGGCAACTGACCCGGGTGTGCAGCGTAAAGCACCGTAAGCAGTTATCCGGCGGACAGGGTCGCGGTCGGAGGAACAATTTGAATGGATCCGTACCGCGCCAGTAGCGCCGAAAGATCGGAAGGACCGTATTACTGAAAAGCCCGGGCGACCGGGCTTTTTGGAATGCCTACCTACCGTCAGGCACACCAAGAGACAACGTTTGAACAACACACAAACCCATCACCTATTTATCAACGCAGGAGGCGTGACATGACAAACGAGCAGCAAGCGTTGGCGGACATGCCTATCTGGCTGGTCATCGCTCTGGCGGTGGTTGGCGGGGTGTCCGGCGAAATGTGGCGCGCCGACAAGGAGGGCGCTCGCGGCTGGCCACTGTTGCGGCGCCTGGTGCTGCGCTCCGGGGCCTGCATGGTCTGCGGGGTCTCGACCATCATGCTGCTGTATGCCGCTGGCGTGTCGATCTGGACCGCCGGTGCTTTCGGCTGCCTCACCGCGATGGCCGGTGCCGATGTTGCCATTGGCTTGTATGAGCGCTGGGCGGCCAAGCGGATTGGCATTGATGAAGTGACGCCGCGTGATTCCAGCCAGGACCGCTAATGGTACTGGCAGCAAAGAAGATCATCACTGAACAAGTCCAATGGACTGGCTGACGGGGGGCGTAGACAACGACCCCGACCTGCAAGGATGCAGGTCATCGGCGGTAATTTCCCTTAACTCAAACCCGCCACCGCGCGGGTTTTTTATTGCCCGGTGAATCCCATGTACATCACCCCGATCCTCAAACAGCTCCGTGATCAATGCCCGTCGCTCGCCAATCGCGTGGTAGTAGGCATTGATCCACAAACCCTACCCACCACCCCTCCACAACCCATCCCTGCGGCCTACGTCTCGGTGATCGCTGACCTGGCGAGCAAGAACACAGCACAAAACGCGTTTCGGCAAACCATCCGTGATCGCTTCGAGGTGACGCTGTTGCTCGATGCCACGGATGCGGCGCTGGCGCTGGATCAGTTGCAAGGGCTGCGGGCCGAGCTGTGGCGGGCGTTGGTGGGCTTCAAGTTGGGTGGCGACTACGACGCCATTGAATACGACGGCGGCGAGTTGGTTTCGATCAATAACAGCCGCTTGCTTTATCGCCTGCGCTTTTTCGCCGAATTCCAGCTGGGCCGTAACCGCTCCAGCGAACCGGCGGAAACCTGGCACGAGCGTGAACTGGACGGCTTGTCGTCCTTTACCGGGGTGACCGTGCGGGTCGATGCGATCGATCCGGCGGACCCCAACCTGAAACGTCCGGGGCCTGACGGGCGCCTGGAACTGACTTTCTCTGGAGACGTAAAGCAATGAGCAAACGCATCACTGTGCTGCCGGCCGAAGGCCGTGCCGTGCCCGACCCGGAAGCGGGCGATCTGTTGCCTCTCGAAGGCCGTGAAGTGCCGGACAACGCCTGGTGGCGTCGACGTCTGGCCGATGGCGATATCACTACCAAAGCCGTGGAAGCGGCAACACCACAGGGAGCCAAATAATGGCGATCGGATTCAGCAACATTCCTGCGGACATTCGTGTTCCGCTGTTCTACGCCGAGATGGACAATTCGGCAGCCAATAGCGCGTCGTCGGCCATGCGCCGGTTGATCGTCGCTCAGGTCAACGACAACGTTGCCAGCGCCGAGGTCGGCAAACTGGTGCTGGTGTCCAGCGTGGCGCTGGCCAAAAGCATCGGTGGTCAAGGCTCGATGCTGGCCTCGATGTACGAGACCTGGCGCAAGACCGACCCGGTCGGCGAAATCTGGTGCCTGCCGGTGCACAACACCGTGGGCAGCATTGCCAAAGGCGTGCTGACCCTGACTGGTACCGCAACCGAAAGCGGTGTGCTCAACCTGTACGTCGGCGGCGTGCGTGTTCAATCGGCTGTCGTTAATGCGGCAACCGCGGCTCAGGCCGCAACTGCACTGGCCTTGAAAATCAACGCCAGCGCCGATCTGCCGGTTACCGCCGCTGCGGTCGAAGGCGTGATTACCCTGGCCGCTAAATGGACCGGTGATAGTGCCAACGACATCAGCCTGCAGTTCAATCGCCTGGGCAAGAGCAATGGCGAAGACACACCGGCTGGCCTGACCACCGCCATCACCCCAATGGCCGGTGGCGCTGGCGTGCCGGATCAAGTGGCGGCCGTCGCTGCGCTGGGTGATGAGCCGTTCGAATTCATCTGCATGCCGTGGACTGACACCGCGACCCTCAATACCTGGCAAGCCGTCATGGATGACAGCGTCGGTCGTTGGTCGTGGGCCAAGCAATTGTTCGGTCACGTCTACACCGCCAAACGCGGCACCGTTGGCACCCTGGTCGCCGCCGGTCAAACCCGTAACGACCAGCACATGACCATTCAGGCGCTGGAGCTGGGTGTCCCTCAACCGTTCTGGGTTCAGGCGGCCGCACTGGCTGCGCGGACTTCGGTGTTCATCTCTGCCGACGCCAGCCGTCCGACCCAAAGCGGCAGCCTACCGGGCGTCGAGCCGGCTCCGGCCAGTGAGCGTTTCACCCTGACMGAGCGCCAGTCGCTGCTCAACTACGGCATCGCTACCGCGTACTACGAAGGCGGCTACGTGCGCATTCAGCGAGCGATCACCACCTATCAGAAAAACGCTTACGGCCAGGCAGACAACTCCTACCTGGACAGCGAAACCATGCACCAGTCGGCGTTCATCGTGCGTCGTCTGCAAAGCGTGATTACCAGCAAGTACGGTCGCCACAAACTGGCCGCCGACGGCACCCGTTTCGGTGCCGGCCAGCCGATCGTGACCCCGAGCACCATTCGCGGTGAGCTGATCGCCCAGTACGCCAAGCTCGAACTGGAAGGCCACGTCGAGAACGCCGAGCTGTTCGCCGAACACCTGATCGTCGAGCGCGACAGCCAGGACCCGAGCCGCGTCAACGTGCTGTTCCCGCCGGATTACATCAACGGCCTGCGTGTGTTCGCGCTGCTCAACCAATTCCGTTTGCAGTACGACAACGCGGCTTGAATGCCGCGTTTCACTGTATGAGTTCAGCCCACCTCGCGTGGGCTTTTTATTGAAGGGAGAAACACCATGGGTCAACTGATTGCGGGCACCTGCTACGTCAAAGTGGACGGCGCTCAACTGACCATCAACGGTGGCTGCGAAGCGCCGCTGATGTCCACCAAACGCGAAACACTGGTGCCGGGTTTCTACAAGGAAACCGACATCACCCCATCGTTCAAGGTGACGGCGCTGCACACCCCGGACTTCCCGCTCAAGCAGCTGATCGCCGGTACCGACATGACCGTCACCTGCGAATTCAGCAACGGCAAAGTCTTCGTGCTGGCCGGTGCCTACCTGGTCGATGCGCCGATTTCCAAGGGCGATGACGCGTCTATCGCATTGGTCTTCGAAGGTGTGAAGGGGACCTGGCAATGACTCAAACCGTGAAGCTGCAAGTGGCCATCGAGGCCCACGGCGAGCCGCTGACCGAACTGACCCTGCGCCGTCCGACGGTGCAGGAGGTGCGGGCGATCAAGGCGCTGCCGTACAAGATCGACAAGAGCGAAGAAGTCAGCCTGGACATGGATGTCGCGGCCAAATACATCGCAGTCTGCGCCGGCATCCCGCCGTCGTCGGTCAACCAGTTGGACCTGGCTGACCTCAACGCGCTGAGCTGGGCTGTCGCGAGTTTTTTCATGAGTGCGGCATCGGCGCCATCACCGACCTGATCGCTGTCGCCTATGACCTGGCCTGGTTCTGGAAGGTTGACCCCGAACAGATGATGGCCAGGCCACTGGACGTGCTCCGCGAATCACTGGAGCACGCGCAACGGATCAATGCGATGCAGCAGGTGCAGTGATGGCAGAGACAGAAAAGATTGAAAAAAAAGCGGTCTTGCTGACAGGCATCGATGAACTGTCGCCCAAGCTCAAGGACCTTCGGGCGAAAGTCGATGGCTTCAAAAACAACCTCGAGCAGGCCGGCCTGGGCAAGCTGGATATCAGCGGCTTGTTCAAGGGCGGTAGCGTGGTCACGCCCTTCGTCGAAGGTATCAAGTCGGCGGCAGCGTTTCAGGGCAAATTGGCTGAGGTCGGTGAGACGGCAAAAAGCGTCGATGTACCGAGCGTGCCCAAAAGTGCTGCGCAAAACCTGAACGTTTTCAGCGCTTCGATGGACAAGGTCTCGGTTGCGGTTGACGCCGCGTTACTGCCAGCAGTCAGCGCGGTGGTGGTCGGTCTTGAGCCGTTGCTCAATGGCGTCGGAACCTTGCTCAACGACAACCCGGAGCTGGTCCAGGGCATTGCCGCGGGCGCTATTGCGTTCTCGGCCATTCAATCGGCGGTTACGGGTGCTTCACAAGCGCTTGACCTGATGAGCACGGTGCTCAAGACCAGCCCGCTGATGTTGGTTGCCATGGGTATTGCGTTGGTGGCCGGGGTGATCGTTGCGAACTGGAAACCGATCTCGGCGTTTTTCGCCGGGCTCTGGCAAGAGATTGCACCGGTTGTCATGCCGATGGTCGAGTTCTTCAAGACGATGTTCGCCTTCACGCCGCTGGGGATGATCATCAACAACTGGGGGCCAATCAGTCAGGTGTTCGCCGCGCTCTGGGACGTGATCAAAGCGGCGGCTTCGCTGCTGTTCGACGCGTTCAAGGTGATCTTCAGCTGGACGCCATTGGGGATGATCATCGCCAACTGGCGTCCGATCAGCAGCTTCTTCAGTTCGCTTTGGCAAGGGGTCAAAGCCGTTGCTGTGCCGGTCATCGACTTCTTCAAGGCACTGTTTTCCTGGACTCCGTTGGGGATGATCGTTAACAACTGGCAACCGCTGGTTGGATTGTTTTCAGCGATCTGGGATTTGCTTCGGGCACTGTCCGTGCCGGTGGTGGGCTTCCTTAAAAGCCTGTTCGACTGGTCGCCGATGGCGCAGGTCAGTGCCGCTTGGGAGCCGCTGAGTGAGTTCTTCTCCGGCTTGTGGGACTCGCTGACCAGTGTCACGGCCCCGGTCGGGGAACTGTTCAAAACGCTGTTCGACTGGTCACCGATGCAGATGATTACCGAACACTGGACGCCGATCATCGCGTGGTTCAGTGGGCTGTGGGAAAAGCTCAAGGCGATTATCGAACCGATCAAGGACCTGTTCGGCGGCAGTGTCAGTGGCTTCATCGCGAAGATCACCGGCAAGGTCGAAGGCTTGACCGAGGCGCAACAGAAAACCAACGCCGAAGGCAAAGGTGAACTGGCGCCAGCGTTTTTCGGTGCCAGTAGCGATCAAGCGTCGCTGTCGAGCGATTTGCCGAAAGGCTCCAACGCCCTGGTGCAACAAAGCGCCGCCAACAACCGTGCGCAACTGGAAGGCGGCCTGACGGTGCGCTTTGAAAATGCACCGGCCGGCATGCGTACCGATCAACCACAGACCAACCAGCCTGGCCTGGCCGTGACGTCGCAGATTGGCTATCGCTCACTGTCTCTAGGAGGTTCCAATGAGTTGGCGTGATCGTTTGTTGCCGGCGTCGTTTCGCGGCGTCGGATTCTGGGTCGATCAGGCGAAAACCCCGGTCGGCCAGAAAGGTCAGTTGCATGAGTATCCCCAGCGTGACCAGCCGTTCTTCGAGGGCCTTGGCCAACAGGCGAAGATCCACGACCTGACGGCTTTTATCGTTGGGCCCGATTGCCTGGAGCAACGTGACAAACTGCTCAAGGCGCTGGAGGAGGGCGCGGGTGAACTGGTTCATCCGTGGCTGGGACGGATGCAGGTCAAGGTCGGCGAATGCGAAATGACCCAGACCCGTCAAGGCGGCACGGATCGGCATCAAGGAACTGCGTGACAGCCTCAAAGATGTCTACGAGGTCATCGAGCATGAGTTCAAGGAGGTTATCGAGACCTACAAGGAACTCAGTTTGCTGGTCAAGGCGATCAAGGAACTGCCCCGTGAAGTGAGCGCGGAGTTCAAGGGTTTGCTGGGTGACATCAAGGAGCTCGGGGACTTCGCTCGTGAGGGTTACCGTGGCGTGCTCGCCAGCGCCTCGCAGCAGGTTGAAGCGGTGAAAAAGATCGACGCTCCCAAGCTCACCACCGGCAAGGACACGGTGGCGGCGGCTCAGGCCATGGCCAATCTGGTGCAGGACGCGTTGTTGGTGAAGCTCGGCTATCAAGTGGCGCGGATGCCGGTGGCGACCCCGGTGGTCAAACTGAACTCCACGCCGTCTTTGGCGCAGCAAGCGGTGCAACCGGTGCAGCGGGTGGACGTGCCGGTGGCCGACGATGTGCTGACCTTGCGCGATGCGCTCAATGAAGCAATCTGGCAAGCCGCCCTCAAGGCGGATGCCGTGCATTATCAAGCGCTCAATGCCATGCGCCAGCAACTGTTCGGGCATCTGACGGCGGTGGCATCCTCCGGTGTGCGGCTGATCACGTTGTCTCCCAATCAGAGCATGCCGGCACTGGTGCTCACCTACAAATACCTGGGGGATGCCACTCGGGTGAGTGAAGTGACGCAACGCAACGGGGTGATCCACTTTGGATTCCTGCCCCCGGGCGGCCTGCAAATCGCCCGGGAGTAGACCATGACCGACCTTGCAAACGCCGTCAGCCTGACTGTTAACGGTCTGGATTATGGCGGCTGGAAAAGCGTGGAAATCAGTGCGGACCTGGAGCGTCAGTTCCGCACCTTCACACTCAACATCACCTGGCAATGGCCGGGGCAAACCCTGGCGGTGCCGATCAAGCCCGGTTCGCGTTGCCAGGTGCGGATCGGTTGCGATCTGGTGCTCACGGGGCACGTCTACAAGGCACCGATCAGTTACGACGGCAAGCAGATCAGCCTGAGTATCGAGGGCAGTTCGCTGACCCGGGACCTGGTGGATTGTGCGGCGATCAACCGTCCGAGCCAATGGCAGGAACAAAGCGTGCTGAGCATCGTCCAGGCCCTGGCATCGCCTTATGGCGTGGGGGTGGTCAGCGAGATCACACAAACCGCCAAGTTGAATAAACACAGCATTGTCCCGGGAGAAACGGTGTTTCAGTCCATCGACCGCTTGCTGACCCTGTATCGGGTGTTCTCCACAGACGATGCCGAAGGCCGTGTGCTGCTGGCGAAACCCGGCAGCGGCGGGCGGGCCAGTGATGTGCTGGAGCTGGGCAAGAACATTCTCTCGGCCAACGCGCCGATGGATTTCAGCCAGGTCTTTTCTGAATACCGGGTGATTGGCCAGCACAAGGGCAGCGACAGCAAAAGCGGCAGCGCTGTGAGCGAGGTGTCGGGTGTAGCGATCGATGCCACGGCCCAACGCAAACGGGTCACGGTGATCAGCGAAAGTGCGCAACTGACGACGGAACTGGCGCAGCAACGCGCCGATTGGGAAAGCGCTACCCGCACTGGCAAAGCCCTGACGACGACCTATCGCGTGCAAGGCTGGCGGCAATCCAACGGCGATTTGTGGCGGCACAACACGCAGGTCAGGGTGGTCGACAAGGTGCTGGGTTTTGATCAGGACATGCTGATCTCGAAGGTCACTTACTCGCTTTCTGAACAGGGCTCCATCACCACCCTGCAAGTGGCGCCGCCGCATACCTTCGACGCCAACCCGGTGCCGCCCAAAGCCTGAGTCCACATTCATTCGTAGCAGCTGGCGAAGCCTGCGTTCGGCTGCGAAGCAGTCGT
>NZ_JBFTLU010000158.1:0-14704 GCF_056396605.1 Pseudomonas sp. 05T35 | reverse complement strand
CCGTTGAGAGCCTTAAAGAAGCGACTCGCGAAGTTCTCTCCGGCCTCACTGCCCGTGAAGCCAAGGTTCTGCGCATGCGCTTCGGTATCGACATGAATACCGACCACACCCTCGAGGAGGTTGGTAAACAGTTCGACGTTACCCGTGAACGGATTCGTCAGATCGAAGCCAAAGCGCTGCGCAAGCTGCGCCACCCGACGAGAAGCGAGCATTTGCGCTCCTTCCTCGACGAGTGATCACAAAACCCCCGGCCCTGCCGGGGGTTTTGCTTTCTATAGATTAAATCCCCTTCGCTTCGCTCCCTCCGCATAGCCCGTCTACACTCGAAACATTCCCCTCCCAAGCCATAACGAGACCGTTATGCCCAGACTGCCGGCCGTGCTTTTGCTATCGCTGATGACCTGGACCACAACGGCTGGCGCGCTGACTCTGACCGACGAAGAACGTGTCTGGCTTGCGGCTCACCCGGAACTGCGCCTGGGTGTCGACGCTTCCTGGCCACCGTTTGAATTTCGCGATGAACAAGGCCGATACCAAGGCCTTGCCGCTGACTACATCAACATCGTGCGTGATCGCCTGGCAATCAAAGTCACACCCATTGAGCCTGTGAGCTGGACCGAAGTCCTGAAACAGGCCAAACAGGGCAAGCTGGACCTCTTGCCCGGCGTCATGTCGACGCCCGAACGGCAGAGTTACCTCGCGTTCACGCGGCCCTATCTGGACTTTCCAATCGTCATCCTCGCCCATGTGAAAGGTGCACAGCCGCACAAGCTGGAAGACCTTTACGGCCTGAAAGTCGCCGTCGTGGAAAACTACGCCCCCCATGAACTGCTGCGCACCCACCATCCTGACCTCAATCTGGTCCCTATGCCCAATGTCAGCTCGACCTTGCAGGCACTGGCCACCGACGAGGTGGACGCGGTAGTCGGCGATCTGGCCTCAAGCGTCTGGAGCCTTCGCCAACTCAAACTCGACGGGCTCTATGTCAGCGGCGAAACACCGTATCGCTACCAATTGGCGATGGGCGTACCGCGAGACAACAAAATGCTGGTCGGGATTCTGGATAAAGTACTGGCGGACATGAGCCCCGGTGAAATCAGCGCCATCCAGGAGCATTGGGTTGGGAATGTCCTCGACCACCGCACCATCTGGTCCGACCTGCTGATGTACGGCTTGCCCGGCGTACTGCTGCTGGTGACCGTTCTGGCCGTGGTAATCCGCATCAATCGCCGCTTGAGCTCGGAAATTTCCCGTCGGGTAGCCCTGGAACAGGAGCTGCGCACCAGCGAATACCATTACCGCGGCCTGGTGGAGAGCCTTTCGGCAATAGCCTGGGAAGCGCGAATCAGCGATTTTACGTACAGCTACGTATCTCCCCATGCCGAAGGCCTGCTCGGCTACCCCCTGTCCCATTGGCTGATTCCGGGTTTCTGGCGCAACATCATCCACCCCGCCGACCTCACACGCGCCCAGGCATTTTGCGATCACGAAGTACTTGCCGGACGCGATTACAGCCTCGATTACCGGGTGATCACTGCCGATGGACGCTGCCTCTGGGTACGCGACATCGTCAGCCTGATAGAGCACGGCCACGAGCCAATACTGCGCGGGCTGATGATCGACATCAGTGAAGCCAAAAGAACCGAAGAAGCCTTGCGCCTCTCCGAGCAGAAGTTTGCCTCGGTATTCCAGCAATGCCCTGACATTCTGGTCATTGCACGCCTGTCCGACGGTTGCCTGCTGGAGGTCAACGAGGCGTTCGAAGAGCAAATTGGCCTCTCTGCCGGAGAAGTGATCGGACGGACCGCCACCGAACTGAACATCTGGGGCATCGCCGGTGTCGGCCCCGGACTCTTGCAGCGCTTGCAAGCCGGCAGTATTCGCAATCTGGAGATGCCCTTTCGTCGCAGTAATGGCCAGGTGTTCACCGGCCTGATCTCCGCCGAACCCTTCCAGCTCGACACCACCCCGGCACTGGTCGTGGTAGTGCGTGACATCAGCCAGCTCAAGGAAACCCAACAACAACTGCAAACCTCTGAAGAGAAATTTGCCAAAGCCTTCCATGCGTCCCCTGACGGCTTGTTGCTGTCACGCGTGAGCGACGGCCTGCTGATCGAGGTCAACGAAGGCTTCAGCCGCATCACCGGCTTCAACAGCGCGATGTCGCTGGACCGCTCGACCTTCGACCTCGGCATCTGGGTCAACCTGAATGAACGCAGGCAGATGCTCGACCTGTTGAAACGCGACGGCTTCGTGCGTGACTTCAGTTGCCATATACGCCGCAACGATGGGCAGATCCGTCTCTGCGAGATGTCCAGCCGGCCGCTGCCGATTGGCKATGACGATTGCATGCTGACCATCGCCCGGGATATCACCGAGCGGCATCTGATGCAGGAAAAACTGCAACAGGCTGCCACGGTATTCGAGAGCACCGCAGAAGGCGTATTGATCACCGACACCCAACAGCACATCAGTGCCGTCAACCGCGCGTTTACCGAGATCACCGGCTACAGCGAAACCGAAGSCCTGGGCCATACCCCAAGGCTGCTCGCCTCAGGCCTGCATGACAGCGCCTTCTACGCGGCAATGTGGCATCAACTGACCGCCGAAGGGCATTGGCAGGGCGAAATTTCCAACCGCCGCAAGAATGGCGAGCTGTACCCCAGTTGGCTGACCATCAGCGCGGTGCGCAATAAAGACCGCTTCATCACCCACTTCGTCGCGGTATTTGCCGATATCTCCAGCCTCAAGCACGCCCAGGCCAAACTCGACTATCAAGCTCACCACGATCCGTTGACGGGCCTGCCGAACCGGACGCTGTTCGAAAGCCGGCTGCTGACCGCACTCAACCACCAGCAGGAAAACGGTGGTCAGGGCGCCGTACTGTTTCTGGACCTCGATCGCTTCAAGCACATCAACGACAGCCTGGGTCATCCGGTTGGCGACCTGCTGCTCAAAGGCATCGCGGTGCGGCTCAAAGAGCAACTTCGGGACATCGATACCGTGGCGCGGCTGGGCGGTGACGAATTCATCATCCTGCTACCGGGCCTGCAACAAGCCAGCGACGCCGACCATATTGCCAACAAGCTGCTGAACTGCTTCACAGCGCCCTTCCAGGCTGGCGAGCACGARTTCTTCATCAGTGCCAGCATCGGCACCAGCCTCTACCCCAAGGACGGCAGCGACGTCGCCACGCTGATCAAAAACGCCGATGCTGCGATGTACCGCTCCAAAGCCAAAGGTCGCAACCGGGTTGAAAGCTATACCCGCGACCTGACCGCACAGGCCAGCGAACGCGTGGCACTGGAGCATGAGTTGCGCCGCGCTATCGAGCGCAATGAGCTGACGCTGTTCTATCAACCCAAAGTGAGCCTCACCCATCCGCGCCTGGTAGGTGCCGAAGCCCTGATCCGCTGGCGGCATCCAGCCTTCGGCGATGTGCCGCCCGAGCACTTCATCCCGCTGGCCGAAGAAAACGGCATGATCCTGCAAATCGGTGACTGGGTACTGGAACAGGCCTGCCTGCAGATGTACGAGTGGAACCAGCGCTATGAAAGTTTCGGCCCGCTGTCAGTCAACCTGGCCGGAGCGCAACTACGCCAGCCGAACCTGCTGGTCCGCATCGAACAATTGCTCAAGGACAACCGCCTCAAACCGGGCTTCCTGCAACTGGAAATCACCGAAAACTTCATCATGAGCCAGGCCGAAGAGGCACTTGAAGTCCTGCATCAGCTCAAACGCCTGGGCGTGCAGTTGGCCATCGACGACTTCGGCACCGGTTATTCCTCGCTGAGCTACCTTAAACGCTTGCCGCTGGATTTCCTGAAAATTGACCAGTCCTTTGTCCGCGGACTGCCGGACGACCCACACGATGCCGCCATCGTCCGCGCAATCATTGCCCTGGGCCGCAGCATGCAATTCACGATCATTGCCGAAGGTGTTGAAACCCACGCGCAGCAGCAATTCCTGACTGCAGAGGGTTGCGAACAGATCCAGGGCTACATCGTCAGCCTGCCTCTACCCGCCGACGAATTCGCTGCAACCTTTCTTCGTATCGCAGTTTCAGACTTTTCGGATAGCACAGCCGGGAAACCATCGCTATAATCCGCGGCCTACTGAGGGCCTATAGCTCAGTTGGTTAGAGCAGAGGACTCATAATCCTTTGGTCCACGGTTCAAGTCCGTGTGGGCCCACCAAACTCGAAAGCCGCGCACTGCGCGGCTTTTTTGTACCCACAAGAAGTCCGGTACACAAAGCCCATGGCATTTACGCCATGCATTTGGCGAAAAAAACGTCTACAGTTCACGCTTGCATGAGCCCATGCATACCCAGCGCAATGTCTTGTGCATTTTTGAGTTCGCGCCTTGGCGCAAGTAGCAGGTTATCGGTCGGATCGATAGAAAATCCACGTCGCACGAGTGTGTCGGGCTTGGTATTCGAGCCCCTTTACTGACCCACATTCGATATCGAGCGCTCATCAGGCCACATCGACGCCCCATGACGAATGACGCGCTATCAGATATCTTGAAATTCGGTATCGACTCCAACCACCGACAAGAATAAACAATCGATGCCATTGGCATGACCAACGGACACCTGATGAACGCAAGCGAAAAATATTTCATGATCGATAACAAACTTAGTCATGTGAACGGGTTCAATGAGTGTCACAACATCGAAACAGGAACTGTTTTCATTATTGCCTCCGGCAGTTCCGCCAAAGACTTTCCCATTGAAGAATTCGCTCATGTTCCGATGATCACAATGAACGGGGCGGTCGCACTTTTCGAGGGCACCGCGATCCAGCCGTTTTTCTACGTTTGTACGGACATGAGCTTCCCGACTCAGCAGCCTGAATTATTTTCGCACGCGATGCAGATTAGCCAGCGAGTCGCCTTGTGGGAGGAGTACATCCGGCGAAACAGCATTCGAGCTCACGGCAAGCTATACGCGCTAAAGCCGGCAGCTAAACAATCCTGGGTCGATTCGATCTTCAAAAAGAACAACGATCTCGTACGCAGTCGTTCTATTTTTGGCCACCGAAGAAAGAGCATCGGGTTTAGCAAAAACCTCAGCGATGGCTTTTTTGACTCCCGCACCGTGGCTTATCTTGCTCTACAACTTGCCTACCATGCCGGTTTCACCAAGGTGATCCTGGTCGGAGTGGACTTACAACAATCCAGCGGTCGGTTCTATGAAACAGCTGACAGTCGCATATCCCCGTGTGAACTCGATCAACATTTCCACACCCGAATTCTTCCGTCATTGAAGTTGATGTCGAAAAAGGTCATGAACAAGCACTTCTCGGTCTACAACCTCTCTGGCAACTCTAGAATCCCCGACAGCGTGATACCCAATATAAAGATTCAAGAGGTCAGGGCCTTGGTCAAATGACCCGCACCATGCACGCGTTTCGCGTTTAAACCGCCCCATCGCACAACCCTTTACGGCTCACCCATCGGTAACATGCTCGCCCACCGAAATGTGCCGCCGGAGATGACCTTGCCTGATACCCGCCCTCCCATCCTCGACGAAATCGACCGCCAACTGATCGCGGCCTTGCAGATTAATGCCCGTGAAAGCGTGGCCATGCTCGCCCGGCAATTGGGGATTGCACGCACCACGGTGACGTCACGCCTGGCGCGGCTGGAAAAATCCCGAGTCATTACCGGCTACGGCGTGCGGCTCGGGCAACGGGTGGTCGATGGCGGCTTGCAGGCTTATGTCGGGATAACCGTGCAACCGCGCCAGATCGGTAGCGTCGACGGCGTAGAAAAAACCACCACTTCGATCATCCTCAGCAGCAAGATTGACCGCGGCCAGCCAGTTTGATCGATCAGCTCGTCACATTGCACAAACAACATGCAGAACGACGACACATTGCGTCTTATTAACGTGCTCTACGCTCCCTAGAATGGCGACAGTCTTTTCCTATACTCAGCACCGAGTGYGAGTCGCCAGTAAGGTCAGCCATGAACAAGAACAATCGCCATCCTGCAGACGGTAAAAAACCAGTCACCATTTTCGGCCCGGACTTTCCATTCGCCTTTGACGACTGGATCGAGCACCCGGCTGGCTTAGGCAGTATTCCTGCGCACAACCACGGTGCAGAAGTGGCGATTGTCGGCGCAGGTATCGCAGGTCTGGTGGCCGCTTACGAGCTGATGAAACTGGGCCTCAAGCCGGTTGTGTACGAAGCGTCGAAAATGGGCGGCCGCTTGCGCTCCCAGGCGTTCGAAGGCGCTGAAGGGATCATCGCCGAGTTGGGCGGCATGCGTTTCCCGGTGTCGTCCACTGCGTTCTATCACTATGTCGACAAGCTCGGTCTTGAGACCAAGCCTTTCCCTAACCCGTTGACCCCAGCTTCCGGAAGCACCGTCATCGACCTGGAAGGACAGACCCATTACGCACAGAAACTCGCCGACCTTCCTGCACTGTTCCAGGAAGTGGCCGACGCCTGGGCGGATGCACTGGAAGACGGCTCACGCTTTGGCGAGATCCAGCAAGCGATACGCGACCGCGATGTGCCACGCCTCAAAGAACTGTGGAACACCCTTGTTCCGCTGTGGGATGACCGGACCTTCTACGACTTCGTCGCCACCTCCAAAGCCTTCGCCAAGCTGTCGTTCCATCACCGCGAAGTGTTTGGCCAGGTCGGTTTCGGCACCGGCGGCTGGGACTCGGACTTCCCGAACTCGATGCTGGAAATCTTCCGCGTCGTCATGACCAACTGCGACGACCACCAACACCTGGTAGTCGGCGGTGTGGAACAGGTGCCGCTGGGCATCTGGCGCCATGTGCCCGAGCGCTGCGCTCACTGGCCGGAAGGCACCAGCCTTAGCTCGCTGCACAACGGTGCGCCACGCACCGGGGTCAAACGCATCGCGCGCGCCGCGGATGGCCGTTTCAGCGTGACCGATAACTGGGGTGACACCCGCGAATACGCCGCTGTGCTGACCACCTGCCAGAGCTGGCTGCTGACCACTCAGATCGAGTGCGAAGAGTCGCTGTTCTCGCAAAAAATGTGGATGGCCCTGGACCGCACCCGGTACATGCAATCGTCGAAAACCTTTGTGATGGTCGACCGGCCGTTCTGGAAAGACAAAGACCCGGAAACCGGTCGCGACCTGATGAGCATGACCTTGACCGACCGTCTGACTCGCGGCACCTACCTCTTCGATAACGGCGACGACAAGCCAGGCGTGATTTGCCTGTCATATTCGTGGATGAGCGACGCGTTGAAAATGCTTCCGCAACCGATCGAGAAACGCGTGAAGCTGGCACTGGATGCCCTGAAGAAGATCTATCCGAAAGTCGACATCGCCGCGCGCATCATCGGCGACCCGATTACCGTGTCTTGGGAAGCCGACCCGCACTTCCTCGGTGCATTCAAAGGCGCCCTGCCCGGCCACTATCGCTACAACCAGCGGATGTACGCACACTTCATGCAACAAGACATGCCCGCCGAACAGCGTGGGATTTTTATCGCTGGCGACGACGTCTCGTGGACACCGGCGTGGGTCGAAGGCGCGGTACAGACCTCGCTCAACGCGGTATGGGGCATCATGAATCACTTCGGCGGTACAACCCACGTCGAAAACCCAGGCCCGGGCGACGTGTTTCATGACATCGGCCCGATTGCCCTGCCCGAGTAAGAGGAGTCCGAAATGCGCGTAGCTCTCTACCAATGCCCGCCGCTACCGCTCGACGTTGCCGGCAATCTGCAACGCCTGCAAAAACTCGCGACGGAGGCCAAAGGCGCCGATCTGCTGGTGTTTCCGGAGATGTTCCTGACCGGCTACAACATCGGTGCCGAAGCAGTTGGCGCATTGGCCGAGGCGCAAGACGGTACTTCAGCGCAGTACATTGCGAGCATCACCAAGGCCTCCGGTATCGCCATTGTGTATGGCTACCCGGAGCGCGCCGAGGACGGGCAGATCTATAACGCCGTGCAGTTGATCGATAGCCGGGGCCAGCGTCTGGCCAACTACCGCAAGACTCATCTGTTCGGCGAACTCGATCATTCGATGTTCAGCGTTGGGCCGGATGAGTTTCCATTGGTGGAGCTCAATGGCTGGAAGCTGGGCTTTTTGATCTGCTACGACCTGGAGTTTCCGGAAAACGCCCGGCGCCTGGCGCTGGCCGGCGCCGAGCTGATTCTGGTGCCGACGGCGAACATGATTCCCTACGACTTCATCGCCGATGTCACCGTGCGTTCGCGGGCCTTCGAGAACCAATGTTACGTGGCGTATGCCAATTACTGTGGGCACGAAGGCGAGATCCACTACTGCGGTCAAAGCAGCATCGCCGCACCGAATGGCAGTCGCATCGCCCAGGCCGGCCTGGATGAAGCGCTGATCATTGGTACGCTGGATCGGCAGTTGATGCTCAACTCTCGCAACGCCAATCGCTACTTTCTCGATCGTCGGCCAGAGCTCTACGGCGAGCTGAACAAGCGCAGGCCCTAGGTTTTCGCTAGCATGAGCACTTCTTAAGTAGCGGAAGTGCTCATGCCTGCGCCGACCCACCTTATCCCTCACATCGAAACCCTGGCCAACGGCCTGCGGGTTTCACTTCGTCATGCGCCCGGTTTGAAACGCTGCGCCGCGGCTTTACGGGTTGCCGCCGGCAGCCACGATGCGCCGCTGGCCTGGCCTGGGCTGGCGCACTTTCTTGAACACTTGTTCTTTCTCGGCACCGAACGCTTTCCTGCTGACGATGGCTTGATGGCCTACGTGCAACGTCACGGCGGGCAACTGAACGCCAGCACCCGCGAGCGCACCACCGACTTCTTCTTCGAACTGCCGCCTCAGGCCTTCGCCGGAGGGCTTGAGCGTTTGTGCGACATGCTCGCCCACCCGCGTCTGAATCCGGACGATCAGTTGCGTGAACGGGAAGTACTGGAAGCTGAATTCATTGCCTGGTCTCAAGATGCTGAAGCGCAACGACAGGTCGCATTGTTCAGCGGGCTTTCGCCAGATCATCCATTGCGCGGTTTCCATGCCGGCAATCGCGACAGCCTCGCAGTGCAGCAGCCTGAGTTTCAACAGGCCCTAAGCACGTTCTATCAGCGTTTCTACCAGACCGGTCAAATAACTCTGAGCCTCGCCGGTCCGCAGTCTGTGGATGAATTGCGTAGCCTGGCCGAGCGCTTGAGCAGCGACTTCGCCGTCGGTGAGCAGCAACCGCAAAGCGCCCCACCCGCGCTGATGACAACGGCAAACAGAAGTTATCAACAGGCTGACGAACGCCGACTCAATCTGCTATTTGCATTCGAAGCCTTGCCGAACGCATCCCGTGAAGCACTGGATTTTCTCTGCACCTGGCTGAATGCGTCGAAACCGGGAGGTTTGTTTGCCGAGTTACGCCATCGCCAATTGATCGACAGCCTGAAGGCGGCGCCGCTGTACCATTTCGCCGGGCAAGCGCTGCTGCAGGTCGAGTTCAACCTGACGGCCAGTGCCGCAACGCAGACCGGGATAATCAGCGAACTGCTCGGCGATTGGCTGAGCTTTTTCGCCGACCATGCTGATTGGTCTGAACTGCGCGAAGAATATGCCCTGTTGCAACAGCAAAAACGTCAGGCCAGCAACGCCTTGACGCTCGCCCGACTGGATAGCGAGAAGTTGGAGCCAGAACTCTCAGAGTCGGGTGTGATTGCCCTCAAGGCGATCTTGCAGCAGATGAATCCGACACCTGTGGATAACTTGAATGTCGTCTGGCAACTGCCACCCTCCAATCCRCTCCTGCGTTCGGCCGAAGCGCCAGCACCAGCCGGTTTGATCCGTGGACAAACCAGCGCTCATCGCGGCTTGCGCACGTTTGCCCAGGATCGCACGCGCAGTCGCCGTGAACGCTCACCCATGCAGTTCAGCCCGGCACTGGCGGACGATAGCGGCGAAGCGGCGGTTTGCCTGCGTTGGCGCCTCGAGTCCGCACCACCAGCCAATCTTCAACCGACACTGGCCCGTAGTCTGCAAGGCCTGCGCGATGACGCCAGTCAGGCGGGCGTCGAGCTGTCCTTCAGCGAAACGGGCAATCAATGGTTGCTGAAAATCAGCGGACGGCATGAGCCGATGCCGGCGATTCTCGAACAGGCGCTGCTGTGTCTGATGAAACCCGTCGCCGATGCCTGGCTCAATACCGAATCGCCAGCGCCGCTGATCGCGATCCGGCAATTGCTTAAGGTGTTGCCGGCACATTGCCTGAGACAGGATTCGCAGCCGACATCGCAGCCTGCCGGAGCTGATGCCCTACAGCAATTCTGGGCCACTGCTCGCTGGGATGGATTGGCCGCAGGTCTACCGGCGACCGTTCAAACAGCGATCACCCGCGCCTTGAGCCGCGTGCCTGGCATTCCCGTCAGCGAGATGACCGCGCCCGTCTCCATTGCCGGCCAGCACCTCTGGAGCGAAGTACCGAGCAACACCAACGAGCATGCGCTGCTGCTGTTTTGTCCGACGCCCACTCAGGAACTGACTGACGAAGCCGCATGGCGCCTGCTGGCGCAACTCTGCCAAACACCGTTCTATCAACGTCTGCGGGTCGAACTGCAATTGGGCTACGCGGTGTTCAGCGGTGTCCGTCAGATCAACGGACAAACCGGGCTGCTGTTCGGCGTGCAATCACCGAACGCGTCGGTGAAAGAGATTCTCGAACACATCGAAGCCTTCCTGAAGCAACTGCCCGAACTCATCTCGACGCTTGATGAAGCGTCCTTGATCAATCAACGCCAGACCCTGGCCGAACAACTCGACGGCAATGCCATGCCGCTTGCCCAGGCCTTTGAACTGCTGTGGCAGGGCAAACTGGGCGGCCATTCGTCGGATTACCTGTCGCAGTTGCAACAGGCCGTTTGGTTGTTGGATCGCGCAGCTTTGCTCGACGCAGCAAGGCACTTGATACATGCAGCAGGTGGCCGCCGATGCTTGGCTACCGATACCTGCCCGGATGGCACCTGGCAACCGACAGTCCGATCATTACCTGGGCTGTAATGGGCTTTCTTCGAGAGATGTCTCCAATTTGCAGAAACGTTTCAGTAACATAGCCTGGCAAGCCTCTGGACATCTCCTGCAGGAGGTGGACTATAGGTATAGAGTGAATTTTCTCACGAGCCTGAAGGAACGTTTTTTATGACTTGGTCCAAACCTGCTTACACCGACCTGCGTATCGGCTTTGAAGTCACCATGTACTTCGCCAGCCGTTGATACTGCCCTTGGGTAGAACATGCGGTACAACGCCTCGGCCCGTCCGGGGCGTTTTTATTTTTAGCGTTGAAGTGATGGAGCAACCATGTTTGTCCAGATTCTAGGTTCCGCCGCCGGCGGTGGTTTCCCGCAGTGGAACTGCAACTGCGTGAACTGCGCAGGTTTTCGCGACGGTAGCCTGCGGGCCGAGGCGCGTACCCAGTCGTCTATCGCGATTTCCGATGACGGCGTGAACTGGGTCCTGTGCAACGCCTCGCCGGACATTCGCGCGCAGCTCCAGAACTTCGCCCCGATGCAACCGGGCCGCGCCCTGCGTGACACCGGCATCAGTGCAATCATCCTGATGGACAGCCAGATCGACCACACCACCGGCCTGTTGAGCCTGCGCGAAGGCTGCCCGCATCAGGTCTGGTGCACCGACATGGTCCATGAAGACCTCAGCACCGGCTTCCCGCTGTTCACCATGCTCACCCACTGGAATGGCGGGTTGAACTGGAACCGCATCGAGCTCGACCAGAGCTTCAGCGTCCCGRCCTGCCCGAACCTGCGTTTTACCCCATTGCCACTGCGTAGCGCCGCACCGCCCTACTCGCCGCATCGCTTCGATCCACACCCGGGCGACAACATCGGGTTGATCGTCGAAGACCTGCAAACGGGCGGCAAGTTGTTCTATGCGCCAGGGTTGGGCAAGGTCGATGCGCCATTGCTGGAGATCATGGCGGGCAGCGATTGCTTGCTCGTGGACGGCACGCTGTGGGACGACGATGAAATGCAGCGCCGTGGCGTCGGCACCCGCACCGGCCGGGAGATGGGTCATCTGGCACAGAACGGCCCCGGCGGCATGCTCGAAGTGCTGGAACAACTGCCACAGCAGCGCAAAGTACTTATCCACATCAACAACACCAACCCGATTCTCGATGAGGACTCGGCCGAGCGCGCCGAACTGGTTCGACGCAATGTTGAAGTGGCCTACGATGGCATGAGTATCGAGTTGTAAGAAATGGCCCCTTCGCGAGCAGGCTCGCTCCCACAGGGGTCCGAATCGGACCCGACTTTCTGTGCACAGCAGGTCTACTGTGGGAGCGAGCCTGCTCGCGATGAGGTCGGCAACAACACCCCATATCTACGGTTGTTCCCCCGGAGAACCGAAATGACTGACACACCACTCTCCCCCGCCGAGTTCGAACAGGCGCTTCGGGCGAAGGGCGCCTACTACCACATCCATCACCCGTATCACGTGGCGATGTACGAAGGCCGGGCGACCCGCGAGCAGATCCAGGGCTGGGTCGCCAACCGTTTCTACTATCAGGTGAATATCCCGCTCAAGGACGCTGCGATTCTGGCCAACTGCCCGGACCGTGAAGTCCGTCGCGAGTGGATTCAACGCCTGCTCGACCACGACGGCGCGCCCGGTGAGGACGGTGGTATCGAAGCCTGGTTGCGCCTCGGCCAAGCCGTTGGCCTGGACCCGGACCAACTGCGTTCCCAGGAACTGGTGTTGCCCGGCGTGCGTTTCGCGGTGGATGCCTACGTCAACTTCGCCCGCCGGGCCAATTGGCAGGAAGCCGCCAGCAGCTCGCTGACCGAACTGTTCGCACCGCAAATCCACCAATCGCGCCTGGACAGTTGGCCGCAGCATTACCCGTGGATCGATCCGGCCGGTTATGAGTATTTCCGCACCCGGCTGGGTCAGGCACGGCGCGATGTCGAGCACGGTCTGGCGATCACCCTGCAGCACTACACCACGTATGAAGGCCAGCAGCGCATGCTGGAAATTCTCCAGTTCAAACTGGACATCCTTTGGAGCATGCTTGACGCCATGAGCATGGCTTATGAACTGAACCGCCCGCCTTATCACAGCGTGACCGAGCAACGGGTCTGGCATAAAGGGATCGCCTTATGAGTTTCGACCGCAGCAAGACCCCGCGCTGGCGTCCCGGCTACCGCTTCCAGTACGAACCGGCGCAAAAAGGCCATGTGCTGCTSTACCCGGAAGGCATGATCAAACTCAACGAAAGCGCCGCGCTGATTGGTGGCCTGATCGACGGTGAGCGTGACGTCGCGGCGATCATTGCCGAACTGGACGCCCAGTTCCCCGGCGTACCCGAGCTCGGTGACGACATCGAGCAATTCATGGAGGTCGCCCGTGCAGAGCACTGGATCGAGCTTGCCTGAATCAGAGGCGCTGCCATTGCCGCCCAAACCCGAGATCGGCCTGCCGCTGTGGCTACTCGCCGAGCTGACCTACCGTTGCCCGCTGCAATGCCCCTACTGCTCAAACCCGCTGGACTTCGCCGAACAAGGCAAAGAACTCAGCACCGAGCAGTGGCTCAAGGTGTTTCGCGAGGCACGGGAAATGGGCGCGGCGCAGCTGGGTTTCTCTGGCGGCGAACCGCTGGTGCGCCAGGACCTCGCCGAGCTGATCGCCGAGGCTCGAAAACTGGGCTTCTACACCAACCTGATCACCTCGGGGATTGGTCTCACCGAGCAGAAAATCAGCGACTTCAAGAAGGCCGGTCTCGATCACATCCAGATCAGTTTCCAGGCCAGCGATGAACAGGTGAATAACTTGTTGGCCGGTTCGAAAAAAGCCTTCGCCCAGAAGCTGGAAATGGCCCGTGCAGTGAAAGCCCACGGCTACCCGATGGTGCTGAACTTCGTAACCCATCGGCACAATATCGACAAGATCGACCGCATCATCGAGCTGTGCATTGCCCTTGAGGCCGACTTCGTCGAGCTCGCCACCTGCCAGTTCTACGGCTGGGCCCAGCTCAACCGCGTCGGCTTGCTGCCGACCAGGGAACAGCTGGTGCGCGCCGAGCGCATCACCAACGAATACCGGGCCAAACTCGAAGCCGAAGGTCACCCGTGCAAGCTGATCTTTGTCACCCCGGACTACTACGAGGAGCGCCCCAAGGCCTGCATGAATGGCTGGGGCAGCATTTTCCTGACCGTGACTCCGGACGGCACCGCCCTGCCTTGCCATGGCGCACGACAGATGCCAGTGCAATTCCCGAACGTGCGCGATCACAGCATGCAGCACATCTGGTACGACTCGTTCGGCTTCAACCGCTTTCGCGGTTACGACTGGATGCCCGAGCCGTGCCGATCCTGTGACGAGAAAGAAAAGGACTTCGGCGGCTGCCGTTGCCAGGCCTTCATGCTCACGGGTGACGCGAGCAATGCCGACCCGGTGTGCAGCAAGTCGGAACATCACGGCGTGATCCTCAAGGCCCGCGAAGAAGCCGAGCACGCTACCCAGACCATCGAACAATTGGCCTTTCGCAATGAACGAAACTCACGCCTCATCGTTAAAAGCTGAACCCTTGAGCGCACTCAAAGCCGTAGAGGCCGGTGTCGATTTCACTGATTTGTCCGTTGGCGCTCAAGGTTTGTTCTGGAATGAGTACCGTCCCGAAGATGGCGCTTGCCGAATCTGGCACTGGCGCGACAACACCGCCCATTGCCTGACCCCGCCGGGGTTCAGCGCGCGCAGT
>NZ_JBFTLU010000157.1:0-9004 GCF_056396605.1 Pseudomonas sp. 05T35 | reverse complement strand
CTTTAATAAGGGCATGGAATATGACGCTTCGCCTCTTTTTCCATAGTGATGACCTCAAAGCCAATGTGGAAGTCCTGGATTGCACGCCCTCCGAGAACGAGTTCGCCGTGGTGCTGCGCGCCACCTTGTTCCACCCTCAGGGCGGTGGCCAGCCTTGTGATACCGGCTGGATCGGCGAAAGCCAGGTACTGCGGGTAGTCCAGGAGCAGGATCGGGTGGTGCACTACGTCGATCAACCGGTAAAACCGGGAATGACCTCGATCAAGGTCGACGAAGAGCGCCGCCAGCTCAACAGCCGCTTGCATTCAGCCGGCCACTTGATCGGTCATTTCGCCGAAACCCGGGGCTGGACGCCGATCAAGGCGCACCACTGGCCGGGCGAAGGCCGGGTTACATTCCAGCCAGGGGAAACGTCGCAGGAGCTCGACGCCGAGGTTATGCAAAATGCCCTCGCACAGTGGATTGCCAACGACCTGCCACGCCTGACTTCGCTGCGTGAAGGCGCGCGGGAAATCGGTTTCGGCGAGTTGCCCGCCTATGGCTGCGGCGGCACTCATGTACGGCGCCTACAGGAATTAGGCAAGGTCACAATCGCGTCCCTCTCGCAGAAGAAGGGCACGCTTTCAGTTCGCTACGACGTGGACTGAACCTTTCGGCGATGTCGCTCCGGCACCGGAACCGCGCCATCGCGTGAAGCCTGGGGAGCCTGCGTTCGCGGGCTCGACGACAATCTGATAGATGGATCTAAGACATGATGCTTGACGTCGAGCGTCTCGATGAGACGTGCATACAAAAGCTGGCCAACGAAGAAGTACTCGCCATTCGGCTGAAGAGCTTTATCGCCGAGCCCCTCGCCATCCAGATTGGCGACAAGATTCTCGCCCCCGGCTTCGAGGGCTACATCAACGCCCCCAGCATCGGCCGCATCGGCATGGCGTTCTATGAAGCAGAAAACCAGCCCCTGCTGATCGAAGACTATTTCGAGCGAGCCACCTCCAACATCGCCGAACTGCGGGCTCGTTGCGCGCCCTACTCCTCACCTGTCGACACCTTGCGCTGCATGCTCGACGAGTCATGGCCGGCCGGTGCTCACCTGGAAAATCTCTATGGCCGCAAGATGTACGTCGGCCTGTCCCGCGTGGTCAAACCCGGGGTGTGCTTTCTCGCCCATCACGACATTTTCGCCAAGGACGCCCCCGACAGCTTTCAGGCCAAGAGCCTGGAGGCGCAATTTGCCTGCAACGTTTACCTGAATATGCCAACCGAAGGTGGCGCGCTACAGATGTGGGACCACGACATCTCGCCGGACCAGTTCGACGAAATGCGCGGCGACAGTTATGGCATCGACCCTGCCCTGCTCGGCCCTCCCGCACTGGAAATTCGCCCCGAGCCTGGCGACTTCATCATGTTCAATTCGCGGTGTATGCACTCGGTGACCCCGGGTGTGGCCGATCCGCGATTGAGTCTGTCGTTTTTTGTCGGTTATCGCGGCAATGCCTCACCCCTTACTTTCTGGAGTTGAAATGCTTTCGAACTACCTGGGCGAATTCCTTGCGCTGGCGACGATCCACTTTCTCGCCGTCGTTGCGCCGGGGCCTGATTTCGCAGTGACTATTCGCCAGAGCGTGCGCTTTGGGCGTCTGGTCGGGATATGCACCGCACTCGGCATTGGCGCGGGCATTTCGGTGCACGTGCTGTACACCTTGCTTGGGGTCGGCGCGCTGATGCACACCACTCCCTGGCTGCTGACCGTGGCCAAGGTCGTGGGTGGCGCCTACATTCTTTACCTCGGCGTAAGCCTGCTGCGCAGCAAACCCAAATCGACGATTGAAGGCGACAAGGTTGCAGAGGAACCTGCTGAACAACAGACCCTGTTCAAGGCATTCACCACGGGTTTTCTGACCAACGCCACCAATCCGAAGGCCACGCTGTTCTTCCTGGCAATTTTCACCACCCTCATCAGCGTCTCGACACCGCTGCAGATTCAGGCGCTGTATGGGCTGTGGATGTGCTTCGTGAACGCTGTGTGGTTTGTGATTGTGGCGCTGTTCTTTTCCAGCGCTCGGGTGCGACTGATGTTCATGCGTATGGGCCACTGGTTCGAGCGAACCATGGGGGTGATCCTGATTTTGTTCGCCGGACGCTTGATTCTGTCGATGTAAATCGTGCCCGCTCATAGCCGCTACAAGAGTTGGCGCAAATAGACGCGTAGATACCGGTGGTGCTTACTTCAGATTGCCACTGAGGAACTGCTTCAGCCGTTCGCTCTTCGGATTACCCAGCACATCTTCAGGCGCGCCCTCTTCCTCTACCCGCCCCTGATGCAGGAACAGCACCTGATTCGACACTTTGCGGGCGAAGCTCATTTCGTGGGTCACCATGATCATGGTCCGACCTTCTTCGGCCAGGCCCTGGATTACCTTGAGCACTTCGCCCACCAGCTCCGGGTCCAACGCCGAGGTCGGTTCGTCGAACAGCATGACTTCCGGCTCCATCGCCAGTGCGCGGGCAATCGCCACCCGCTGCTGCTGGCCGCCCGACAGGAACGCCGGGTACTGCTCCGCCACGCGGGCCGGCAGGCCGACCTTGTCCAGGTAACGCCGGGCGCGATCTTCAGCGTCTTTCTTGCTGACGCCCAACACCCGGCGCGGGGCCATGGTGATGTTTTCCAGCACGGTCATGTGGCCCCACAGGTTGAAGTGCTGGAACACCATCGCCAGACGGGTGCGCAGTCGTTGCAGCTCGGCATCGTCGGCCACGTGCATGCCATGGTGGTCTTTGACCATGCGAATCTGCTTGCCGTCCAGGCTCATCGCGCCGTCGTTGGGCGTTTCGAGAAAGTTGATGCAGCGCAAAAAGGTGCTTTTGCCCGAGCCGCTGGCGCCGATCAGGCTGATCACGTCACCGGTTTTGGCTTTCAGGGAAACGCCCTTGAGCACTTCGTGGCTACCGTAGCTCTTGTGTAGTTCTTCAACAGTCAATTTGTACATGTGCGCAAGCATCCTCTAAGGGAAAATGGGTCGCCGCTGCGTAGACGTCGCAAGCGGCGACAAAGCCCGTGGCCTGATGAACGGCCGTACAGAGCGCTAAGTCCTAGTGAGCCGGGCCCAGAAAAGCCAGCCAGCGACGTTCGGCAATGCGGAACAGTCCGACCAGCGCAAAGGTCACCAACAGGTAGATCAGCGCGGTAATGCCGAACGACTGAAAGGTCAAAAAGGTCGCCGAGTTGGCGTCCCGTGCCACTTTCAAAATGTCCGGGACGGTGGCGGTGAAGGCCACGGTGGTCGAGTGCAGCATGAGGATCACTTCGTTGCTGTAGTACGGCAACGAGCGACGCAGGGCCGACGGCATGATCACGTAGGCATAGAGCTTCCAACCCGTCAGACCGTAGGCTTTGGCGGCTTCGACTTCACCGTGGTTCATGCTGCGAATCGCCCCGGCGAAAATCTCCGTGGTGTAGGCGCAGGTGTTCAGGGCAAAGGCTAAGATGGTGCAGTTCATCGCATCGCGAAAGAACGCATCGAGCAGCGGTTGCGCACGGACTGCAGCCAGGCTGTAGATCCCGGTGTAGCAAATCAGCAACTGGATATACAGCGGTGTGCCGCGAAACAGGTAGGTGTAGAACTGCACCGGCCAGCGCACGTAAAGCTTGTTGGAAACCCGGGCAATCGACAGTGGAACCGACACCAGGAACCCGATGAAGATCGAGGCGCTGAGCAGCCACAGGGTCATGGCCAGGCCAGTGATGTGGTAACCGTCGCTATAGAGAAAAGGCTTCCAGTAGTCCTGCAGTAATTCGATCATCGTACAGCCTCCCGGGAACCTGCCGCGTAATGCCGTTCGAGCCAGCGCAGGACATAGTTCGACGCGCTGGTGATCACCAGGTAGATCAGCGCCGCCAACACCAGAAAAAAGAACAGTTGATAGGAGCTTTTACCGGCGTCCTGAGCGGCCTTGACCAGGTCCGCCAGGCCGATGATCGACACCAGCGCGGTGGCCTTGAGGATCACCATCCAGTTATTGCCGATGCCCGGCAGGGCGAAGCGCATCATTTGCGGGAACACCACGAAGCGAAAGCGCTGGGCACGGCTCAAGCCGTAGGCCGTGGCGGCTTCCATCTGCCCGCGGGGCACAGCGAGGATCGCGCCGCGAAAGGTCTCGGTGAAATACGCGCCGTAGATGAACCCCAGGGTGATGATCCCGGCGGCGAACGGATTGATCTCGATATATTCCCAGCCCAGCACCTCGGTGAAACTGGTCAACCAGGTTTGCAGGCTGTAGAAAATCAGCAGCATCAGCACCAGGTCCGGTACCCCGCGAATCAGCGTGGTGTAGAGCTGGGCCGGAATCCGCAACAGTTTGACGCTGGACAGTTTGGCACTGGCGCCGATCAGGCCGAGCAGAACGCTCAACAGCAGCGACAGTATCGATAACTTGACGGTCATCCAGGAGCCTTCCAGCAACAGAGGGCCGAACCCCTTCAAGCTGAATCCGGAGAGCCCGAGTGTCTGCAAAAGTGCTTCGAACATAATTCAGGAACCTATCGCGATAAAAAAGCGCCCGTCCCGAGGACGGGCACCGGGGCCTTACTTGCCGCTGTAGAGACTCAGATCACCGAAGTGTTTCTTCTGGATCGAGTCGTAGGTGCCGTCATCGTGGATCGCCTTGATGCCTTTATCGAGAAGGGCCTTGAGCTCGGTGTTGCCTTTGGCGATACCCACCGCCGTTTTAGCGGGCAACAACTCGCTGTCGATCGGTTGGCTGACCTCGTAATCAGCCCCTTGCGGCGACTTCAAAAAGCTCAGCTTGGCTTGCAGCATGTCCTGGATCGTGGCGTCGAGGCGACCGGACATCAAGTCCGCGTAAACCTGGTCCTGGTTGGCGTAGGCCTTGGTTTCTACCCCGGCCTTGTCCAGTACGGCCTTGGCGTAGGCTTCCTGGATGGTGCCTTGCTCGTAGCCGACTTTTTTACCCTTGAGCGAGGCTACGTCAGAAACGCTGGAGCCTTTCTTGTAGACCAGAGCGGTCGGGCCGGAGAACAGCTCGCTGGAGAAGTCGATGACTTTCTCACGGGCCGGAGTCACGGTCATGGAAGAGATCACGCCGTCGAACTTGTTGGCTTTCAGGCCTGGAATCGTGCCGTCRAAATCGCTCTCGACCCATTTGCACTTGACCTTCAGCTCAGCGCAGATCGCGTTACCCAGATCGATGTCGAAACCCACCAGGCTGCCGTCAGCCGCTTTGGACTCGAACGGAGCGTAGGAAGGGTCAACCCCAAAACGCAGCTCTTTGTACTCTTTGGCCGTGGCTACGCCTGCGGCCATGCACAAGGTCAAAGCAGAAAGGGTCAGCAATGTTCTTTTCATTATTATCAATTCCTAAAACCACTACGGGCGCTTGTGGCGCATGGGTGCTGTTACTGGAATGCGGGTGACGCTGTGAACCTGAACCTCAAGTACGTGCTTTGAAGCCATCTTGTGCGTCAACACTTTTCGAGGACTCTTACGCACACACACTTACTTGTACATACAAGCATATGCAATCAACCAGCCAACTCGCTGAATGGCAACTGAAGAAAGCTTTTGAAGCAACAGGAAGGCGTCTGGAACGGGGCTTTTGGAATGATCAAAAAAATCTTGAGGGTGGCCGAGCCGCTTTCGTGGATGTTACCGGAGCCACGTTTTTGCGCCGTGTTGGTGCATCCGGTAACAATTTGAAAGGACACATTACGTGTGGAAATACCCCGTCGCGGGGCCAGCTCGCGGGTGAATGCACAGCTCGAAAAACAGCAGCGCACCCACATTTGCACAGAAGTTTTTCTTCTAAACAATGGCGCTTTGCCTCGGTTGAACTACCTTCAAGCAAAGAGCAAATCATAGGGTTTTGAGTTGTCCACGTTTTGTTCAGCGATCAGATAGCGAATTGGCAGAAGGAGATACCTCACTATGATCCTGGCTGGCGTTTTTCTGCTTTGTGGCCTGATTGCCAGTTGTTTTTTGGGGGAACCACGTCGGCTGACAGCACTGTTTATAGCCACTGTTGCTGTCGAGCCTGTGCATATCGCTCCGGTCGGTTGCCTGTGCGAACCAAACAAGGTTGGCAAAAAACCTCATGTGCCCCGAGACCAGGTATCTGGATCACTAACGACAGTTTTAGCGCAGGTCGCGCGCAGGTCAGTCAGACCCGCGTATTGCACCTGTTAGCGCGCAGCACCCAGCAATATTGCCAGGACCATTAATGGTTAGTGGTCTGGTGAAGTGGAGGGCCGGCCCGGGCGCCATGAAGCGATCCAGGGTAACCAGGTTAGCCCGCAGATGGCCTATTCAGCGAGGATGCACTTAATGAGCTATCGTACCGTGCCCGCTTTCAAACGAATTATCCATGGCCTGTTGTGGATGGGCCTTGGTGTGGATGCGGCTCAGGCCGCGGCGAACAATTGCTCGCAACTGGCCAGTCTGCCCGCCGTGTTCGAGGTCGGCCAAGGGCTTCAGGATGAGTTGCGTATGCCAGTCCCGATCAAGCAACTGGCAGTGGGCGACCCGAAGGTTGCCGACGTGCAAACCAGCAGCAGCAACTCCTTTATCCTCACGGGTGTAGCTCCCGGAGCCACCAGCCTGATGGTCTGGACCGCCTGCTCGCCCACACCGCGCCAAAGCATGGTGTTCGTCAAGGGCAAGGCCACCGCAGCGCTGACCAGCGTGTCGACGGTGCCTTCTGCAGACCCGCTGTTGCCGAGCCAGGTGCAGACCGATATTCGCTTCGTCGAAGTCAGTCGCACCAAACTGAAAGAGGCCAGCACGTCGATCTTCGGCAAGAGCGGCAATTTTCTGTTCGGCTCGCCAGGCTCTGTACCCGGGGTGACCGTAACCCCCGGCCACATTGGTAATCTGGCGCCAAACATCCCGCTCAATAACGACACGTTCAATATCGGCTTTGGCGGCGGCAATGTGCTGGGGATGATCAATGCGCTGGAAGGCAGTGGCTTTGCCTATACCCTGGCGCGGCCGAGCCTTGTAGCACTCAGCGGACAAAGTGCGAGCTTCCTGGCCGGTGGTGAAGTGCCGATTCCGGTGCCCAGTTCAGGCAGCGACAACATCTCCATCGAATACAAGGAGTTCGGTGTCCGCCTGACCCTGACCCCGACCATCATCGACAAGGGTCGCATTGCCCTGAAGGTAGCACCCGAGGTCAGCGAGCTGGACTTCACCAAGGCCATCCAGATCGCCGGCACCGTGGTCCCGGCATTTACCGTGCGCCGTACCGATACCAGCATTTCCCTGGCCGATGGCGAAAGCTTCGTCATCAGCGGCCTGATCAGTACCAGCAACAGCTCCCAGGTGAACAAGTTTCCGGGGTTGGGCGATATCCCGATTCTCGGCGCGTTCTTCCGCAATAACTCCATCAACCGTGAAGAACGCGAACTGTTGATGATCGTTACTCCGCACCTGGTTCAACCGTTGGCAGTCAACGCAAAACTGCCGTCATTGCCGGGTGAGCAACTGCGCAATTACGACCCGAACTTCTACCGCATGTACTTCCTCGACAACGGTGATTTCGACAGCCGCATGGGGCTCTCGCAATGAGCCTGGTTCAACGTGTTGTAACCAGAGGACACTCAATGAAAGCGCTCATGGCAATAGCGGCGACGGTGATGCTCGCAGGGTGTGCCACAAATGGCCTGTCTTCGCGACCCAGTAGTTGCTCGAGCCCAAGCTCCGATCAGCAGTTGTCGCTGAACCTGGCCGACGACATGACCAACGATAGCCGTTTGTATGCCAGCCTGGCGAATCTGGAAGGGCTGCCTGATGACCTGCCGCAGGTTCGCCTGCGCAAGGCTCGAGTACTGCGCCTGCTGGGCCGTAACGAGGCCGAACCGTTGTACAAGAGCCTGCTCGGCACGTGCCTGGCCGCTGAAGGCGAGCACGGTCTGGGCCAGTTGGCCGTGGCCAGAAATGATAATGCGGCCGCGGTCGATCACCTGGAACGTGCGATGAGGATGGCCCCCACCGACGACAAAATCCGTAATGACCTGGGGGTCGTCTACCTCAACCAGCGTCGGCCCAATGAGGCACGCTTTCAGTTTATGACCGCCATGGAACTCAAGCCGTCAGACTCGCTGGCGGCACTCAATTTGGTGACGCTGCTGATCTATCAGGACAACTGGAAGCAGGCTGCCGAACTCGCAAACCGCGCCAGCCTGAGCCCCAAGCAAGTCTCGGATGCTCAAGCTCGCGCGGAAAGACTCAAGGCCCCGGCCAAAAAAGTGGTGGCTACCGAGGGTAAAGGCATGACAGAGGTAGTCAATGCCTCAGCCAATGCGATCAAGTAGACAAGACGAGGAGTCGCAAATGAATACCAAGAGGCTGTTGATAGTGTGCATGGCTTGCCTGTCCACGACCGCCTGGGCTATTGAGCCTGGGCCCTCTTCGGTGCCGCAGCAAGGCACGGAACAATGGATGCAACTACAGATTCGCGGCGTAGTGGCGTCCCCTCGACTGCAGAGCGTTTCGGCCACCGAACGTGACCTTTCCATGCAACGCTGGTTGGATAGTTTCACCCACCCGATTCCTGAACATTTTGACCAGAAGGCAGCGGGTAGCATGAGCAACGGCGGCAAATGAGCCACGTCAGTGGGCGATCCTCTGGCGTAGACCAACGTTACCTGGCAAGAACGTCAGGGCCAGGAACGTGCGTGGTTAAACGAATAAAAGGATAAAAGTGGATCAGGCGCCGGGCCTGATCCACTTTATATTTGCTCCACCCTGTGCTCCGACAGGAGCCGCCATCCTGCTTGGCAGCCCCCCCCGCTTATCTCACCCAAATGTTTTGAGCACCCCGAGCAGAGCCGGCCCAATAGCGACCAGGAAGAAGCTCGGCCACAGACAGAAAATCAGTGGGAATATCAACTTGGTACCAATTTTCGCCCCCATCTCTTCGGCTGCCTGCGTACGCCGGTCGCGAAACTCATCGGCGTAGATGCGCAGGGTATCGGCCACACTGGTAC
>NZ_JBFTLU010000156.1:0-9802 GCF_056396605.1 Pseudomonas sp. 05T35 | reverse complement strand
CTGGTGGAAGGTTTGCAACAAGCCTATCAAGGCAAGCCACTGGCGCTGAAAGATCAGCAAATCGAGCAGATCCTGGCCGAGCACGAAGCACAAATGGCCGAGCAACCCGCCGTACCGCAAAGCGAAGTTGCCCTGGACAAGGAACAACGCTTCCTGACAGCCGAGAAAGCAAAACCCGGAGTTCGCGAACTGGCGGATGGCATCCTGCTGACCGAACTGGTCGCGGGCAACGGCGCCAAGGCCGGGCCCAATGGCAAGGTGCAGGTTCGCTACATTGGCAAGCTACCCGATGGCACGGTGTTCGATCAGAACAACCAGGCGCAATGGTTCAGCCTCGACAGCGTGATCAGTGGCTGGCGCAGTGCGTTGCAACAGATGCCGGTGGGCGCGAAATGGCGCCTGGTGATTCCATCCGCGCAAGCCTACGGTGCCGATGGCGCAGGGGACCTGATCGCACCGTTCACACCTCTGGTGTTTGAAATCGAACTGCTCGGCGCGACGGGCTGAGCAATCGCCCAAACGAAAAACGGTGCGCAGTGCGCACCGTTTCAGGGATCGTTTGTATCGAGGAGAAACTCAGGCTTGCTCTGGAGTTTCTTCCTTGTGGGCCGTGTGCAGCACTTCGATCAGGCAATCTTCCAGTTCGAAGCGCTCGTGCAACAGACCGCCAAGCTCCTGGAATTTCTCGGCAACGCACTTGCCTGCATCGCAGAGATCGTTGAACGCCAACAGCTTCTCGGTGATCACGTCGATGCGCGGGTAAATGGTTTCAGCCAATTCAAGCCCGCGTGTATCACCGAACGCCTTGGCTTCGCCCGTCAGCTGTTCGTAGATTTCGAAGTGGCCGGCAGAGACGTAATCGACCAGGACACCACAGAACTCCTGCAACGGCTTGCGGTTTTCGCCCAGAGCCTCGGGCTTGGCGCCGAGAGCATCATAGGCTCGAACCAGTTCGTGACGCTCCTGCAACCAACGATCGATCAGCAGATGCACTCCACCCCAGCGTTCCTGAGCATTCTGACAACTTTCGAGCATGGTGATCTCTCTTCCCTTATGGGTAATGCCGCCCGCACTCGCCGCAAGACTTGAAAATCAAGATTTGGCCAGGCAAAGCACCATCGGGCAACAATTCCAATGATACGTGCGGGCCAGATTATGCCCGCACGCCAAGAGCTTCAAGGTACGCAGGAGATAAAGTTCATACAAGTGTTTAATCACCCACCCTGCCCCGGTGCGACGACCCGTCGCTGGGCGGTCGCTGATRCGCATACCAGACCAGCCGCACGATCTGATAAGCCCCGAGAATCGTCACTCCGACAAAAAACAACAGACTCCATTCGGGAATACTCAGGTCGAACAGCGTCCAGGAAATTTCCGCGCAGTCAGCCGCTTCGCTGAATACCCGCTCCACAACACACTGCCAGGGCATGTTGGTGAACAGGCCTTCCAGACCGGGAGAGCATCCCGACACGTGTTGAACCGAATCGCTTTGCACTACCACCTGGCGCCACGCTGTCACCATTCCCGCCAGGCTGCAGAACAGACCGAGCAGCCAATAAAGTAAACAGCCCAGGCGCTTGGGCCCGTGCAGCGCGGCAATCAGGCAGACCATCGTGAACAGGGCCAGAAAAAGCCGCTGCAACAGGCACAGCCCGCAGGGCTTGAGCCCGATAGAGAACTCCAGATAGTACGAAGCGCCCAAGGCCAGGGCGCCCGCTATGAAAGCCATGAAAAACAAGGAACGTGTGCAGGCCAAAGACATGGCTTATCCGTAACAGAAGAGACAGGCAGTTACGGTAGAGGAAAGCCCTCTGGCCTTTCAAGGCAAGGCAGTGCGGAGACTTCGCCAAAGATGTAGGGAATTCCCGACAGAAGAGACAGGACCAAATGTAGTCCCTTGTAAGACGCTGCCTATACCCGGCGCGACGAGGAAGAATTTTACGGTATTCAAACGCCGGGGCGCCCGTTCGGGCGACCCGGTCGTCCAGCATCTTATGCGCGGGCGGGCACCGGCAAAGGCGAGGCCAGCAGGCGCTTGTCCAGCAGCCCCAGGCCTTCCTGGAAGAGCTGATTGCTGCGCTCGGTATCACCCAACTGAGCCAGCAGACGTGCGAGCTCGGCACAGGCCTCGGGGTTGCGCTGAACCCGCAGGCTGCTTTCCAGATAGTCCCGCGCCTTGCCCCACAGGCTGCTTTGCAAACACAACCGTCCCAAGGTCAGCAGCAAGCTTGGGTCGCCCGGATGGTCCTTCAACCAACCCTCGGCCGCGTGCAGTTGCCGCGCCGGGTCGCTGCCGCGCAGCAAGCCATACAGCCGCGCCAGATGGCTGTCATATTTACGCTTGAGCGCTCCGCGCAAAACCTCTTCCGCCTCGACCTCAGCCCCCAGTTGCCGCAACTGTTCGGCATAGGCAAGCACCAGTTGCGGTTCTTGGCGCTGAGCGGAAGTCAGCTGTTGCCAGGCGCGATTGAGTGCCTGCAACCCAACCGCACCGTCTTCCTCCCGGCGAGCTGCCAGGGTGAGGTTTTCACCCCAGGCACGACGCTCCAGCTCTGCCAGCTCGCTGGCCGGAAGAACCTTGTCCTTGCGCAATTCCGGTAACAGGCGAATGACCGCCGACCAGTCGCCACGCTGTTGATGCAAACGTTGCAACTGACGCAACACCTGAACACTGTGCGGATGACGCTCGTGCATGGCCTGAAGAGTTGTCAGCGCACCGTCGGTATCGCCACGATCGGTTTGCAACTGCGCGTGACTCAAGGCAATCGCCAACTCGGCCTGAGGCTGACGCTCCAGCGCACGCTCCAGCAAGCTGTCGCTTTCGTCATAATGGCCTTGCTCGTTCGCCGCTCGCGCAGCCCCAAGGTAGTAGAGCAGCGGCTGGCGTTCGGCTTCAGCGGCGCGAGACAAGTGACGCTGAGCGCTGGCCCAACGACCTTCAGCCAGGTCCAGCTGACCATGCTCGATCGCCACTTGCACACGACGACTGCGGTTGCGGTTCGACCAAGGGTTGACTACACCGCTGGAAGTGGCCACCAACTCGATCAGCATCTTGATGCCCCATAGCACCAGCCAGATCACCGCCACCAGTGCCAACGTCGCCCACAGGCTCGATTCGTAGCGGAAGGTCTTGTAGGCGATCAGCACGTAACCCGAGTGCTGGGCGATGGCCAGCCCCAACGCCCCGGCGGCGGCGATGAGCAAAAACACAATCACATAAAGTCGCTTCATGGGGTGGCCCCCGACGTAGCACTCGCGGCCGGTTTCACCGAATCCTCGGCGCTGACGTTACGCCGCTCCAGGTACGCCTGCACCGTGCTCAGGGTGGTTGCCAGGTCGGGCGTGATGACCGTTACCGGTYGCTTGCTCAGCTCGGCAATCTGTTCGAGCATCACTTTGCTTTGCGGATTGTCCTGATTGAAGCTGCCCTTGAGCACATCCCGCGCTTCGGTCAGCGCCTGGGTATACACCGGCGCCTGGCCGTTGAGCGCAGCCCACTGCGCTTGCTCAAGCGCCAGGCTCAGCGCCAGACGGACCTGGGTCAGGCTTTGCCCGGCGAGCAATGGACGAATGTTTTTATCGGCGTTGAAATCGATGCGGATGTAGCGCGAAATCTGATCCCACCATTGCGCCCAGCGACTGGCGCCATCGCCATCGGAGGTCAGGGCCGAGAGCGAATCGCGCTCATGAAACTCCGGGGCGAGCTCGCTGAGTTCGGCCACCTGATCACGCAAGGCACCCAGTTGCAGGAACAACCCGGTGCGATCCGGTTGCTCGGTACTGCGCAGCGCAGCAAGACTTTTTGCAATCTGCTCGCGGGCGGCGAAAGAGCCCGGGTCATTCTGCTCGCGAAGGATTTCATCGGCACCTTGCACCAGCGCCTGAGCGCTGCTGATGTCCTGCAAGGCAGACAGACGCAAACTGGCCAGACGCAGCAGGTGCTCGGCCTCGGCCAAACGCCAATCCTTGCGGCTGGCGCCGAGTACCGTTTCCAGACGCTGATTCAAGCGCTGCTGGTCGCCCTGCAACTGGATCACCAGGCGTCGTCGGTCTTCCAGTTCATTGGCTGGCGGTAATTGCTCAAGCCGGGCTGTCAGGCGCTGCTCATTGAGCTTGAAGCTTTGTGCCTGATCGTTCAGGGCCTGCAATTGCCCCAGCTGTTGCTGATTGTTGGCTTGCAGGCTACGCACCTGCCAGATCCCCCAACCGCCAGCGGCAACACCCGCGGCACCCAGCAACATTGCCAGGATCACCAGCCCGTTGCCACGGCGCGGCTCCGGGCTCTTTACAGTTTCAACCGACGCATCGAGCGCTGGCTGGACGTCATCTTTTGGCAAGGCTGTTTCGCTCACGTATCCATCCTTTGCATTAGAGAACGGGCCGGGTTTCCCGCAACGCCGCTAGCAAAGCCGCGGCACTGGCGCCACGACAATCCACAACTGTTTGGGCGCCGGCGGCCAGCGCCATCTCGGCTACCCGAGGGCTCGGAACAAACAAAGGCAACCGCGCCAACTCAGGCCAGGCACTGCCCGCCAATTGGCGCAGGTGCTCAAATCCCTGCCCACTGCTGACCACTACGCCGTTCAAGCGTTCCGCTCGAATCCGCTCAGGCAATGCCCCCTCGGCATACCGCGGCAAGCCACGGCGGTACAACTCCAGATAATCGACACTAGCACCTTGCTCGCGCAAACGCTCCGCGAGCAGCTCACGTCCACCCTCGCCGCGCATGATCAGCACACGAGCATCGGGTCGGGCGATAGCCTCGCGCAACGGCGTCAGTTCAAGCAACGCTTCGCTGTCATCGCCCTCCACCGGGAAGCTCACGTCCAACCCATGATCTTTGAGGATCTGTGCGGTCGCCGCCCCCACGCTGAACCATTTCAAGCGCAGTGATTGCGGCCAGTACCGATCGACCAGATCCACACCGATTCGGGCAGCCGGCTTGCTGACCACGATAACCGCGCAATAGCGATCCATACCCTGAATCACCTGGTGCATTGTCTCAGAGACAGGAATCGGCTCTATCTCCAAAAGCGGCAAGCTGCTGCTGAAAATCCCCTTTTCGGCAAGAATATCGGTCAGCATCGCCGAATCATCCGCGGGACGCGTCAACAACAGGCGCCACCCCGTCACTCGTGACCTGCCTCGCCATAGACCGACTTCAGAATGTCGTTGGCGCCCTGGCCAAGAAGGTCTTCGGCAACTCGTACACCCAAGGCTGCGGCATCGCTGCGTGGCGCACGACCCTCGGCACGGAGCAACAGCCCCCCCTTCGGATCGCCCACCAGGCCGCGCAGCCAGATCTGCTCGCCTTCAAGCACCGCATAGCACGCGATCGGCACCTGACAGCCACCGTTCAAATGCTTGTTCAGCGCACGCTCGGCAGTGACCCGCGTGGCGGTGTCCTGATGATGCAGAGGGGCAAGCAAGGCATGAATGTCGTTGTCGGCGCTGCGGCATTCGATACCGACGGCACCCTGGCCACCTGCTGGAAGACTGTCATCGACACTGATCGACGAGCTGATGCGGTCTTCAAAGCCCAGGCGAATCAAACCGGCTGCCGCAAGGATGATTGCGTCGTACTCACCGGCGTCGAGCTTGGCCAGCCGAGTGTTGACGTTGCCGCGCAGAAAGCGGATTTGCAGGTCCGGGCGACGGGTCAGCAGTTGTGCCTGGCGACGCAGGCTGGAGGTGCCGACCACGCTGCCCTGAGGCAACTCGTCGAGGCTTGCATAGGTGTTGGAAACAAAGGCGTCACGCGGGTCTTCGCGTTCGCAGATGCAAAACAGGCCCAGGCCTTCAGGGAAGTCCATCGGCACGTCTTTCATCGAGTGCACGGCAATGTCGGCTTCGTTTTCGAGCAGTGCGGTTTCCAGCTCTTTGACGAACAGCCCCTTGCCGCCGATTTTCGACAGCGGCGAATCGAGCAGCTTGTCGCCGCGACTGACCATAGGCACCAGCGTCACGACCAGACCCGGGTGGGCTTGCTCCAGACGAGCTTTGACGTATTCGGCCTGCCACAAGGCCAAGGCACTTTTGCGGGTAGCGATGCGGATTTCGCGAGGGGACATGGATCAATCCGTACTGAATAGATACAGCGGATAATAACAGCTCAGGCAAATCCGCTTTGACTTGTATCAGAAACGGCGCAGCCTCCCTGGCCTCACCTACCCGGTAAAGGAGAGTGAAATCCGTGCGCGAACAGCGGACTAAAGCTGTTGCATCATCTTGCGCACACCAGCGACATGACGTCGGCTGACAATCAGCGCATCACCGTTGAGGCCTTTGAGAAAGAGCTGGAAATGCCCAAGTGGCGTGCGCTGCAGCCGTTCGATACGTTCGCGGGCCACCAGTGCATTGCGGTGAATACGTACGAACCGGTCGCCAAATTCGTCTTCAAGGGCTTTCAATGGCTCGTCCAGCAGAACCTCGCCACCTTCGTGGCGCAAGGTCACATATTTGTGGTCGGCGATGAAATAGACCACTTGAGCCAACGGGATCAGCTCGATGCCTTTGCGGGTTCGCGCACTGATATGGCTGCGTGGGCCACTACCGGTTTCTGCCGCCGGCCGAGTCAACGCCGCGAGCTGGACGCGGTTGGGGCGCTCGGCTTTTTTCAGGGCGTCGAGCAACTGCTCCGAACGCACCGGTTTCGCCAGGTAGCCCACCGCGCTGGCTTGCAGGGCGTCCAGGGCAAATTCATCCTGGGCCGTACAAAACACCACAGCCGGCGGCGTCTCGCGTTCGCACAACCTTGCGGCGACTTGCAAACCGTCGAGGCCAGGCATGCGGATGTCGAGCAGCACGATATCGGGCTTCAGGCTGTCGATCAGGGTCAATGCCTCATCGCCATTGGTGGCGCTGGGCTCCAGGACACTGTAACCCTCGAGTTCGCCGACCATACGGCTCAGGCGCTCGCGGGCTTGGGGTTCGTCATCAACGATCAGGACATTCATATTGCGCTGGATTCCTGCGTGAGTCTCGCACAAGGATAGCGTAGACAGGTGAAGTGACATCCGTCACCGCGATCCACGCTAAGACTAGCGCGAGCGCCAAAAAGTGCCGTACGTCGGGTTGCAATATTTATCGGTGCCTGCGCAGTTCCATTCGAAGCCAGCCGCGACGTGGCGTCACCGTAGGGATTGCTGCTACACAATATGAACACCCCTCTTCTCTATATAGCCGGCTTCGACACTGACGTCGCACGCTTCGAGGAGACTCAGCACATGATCGACAATTGCGCTGACCCTCACGTCCAACTGTAGACGCTTGCCGCGACGACAGTGCTCATTTGACAAATATCGTTGCGTAAACGCGGCAGCGACCCGATTGAGTATGGCCGGTCAAATAAGAAAAAAACGTAGCGACCAGTGTCACCGACAGGATTGGCAACCCTGTTATTATCCACCGCAGGTTTTAACGCCATTTTCCTTCAGCCGATCACGAGCGAATTCATGAGCACTGACAAGACCAATCAGTCCTGGGGCGGCCGCTTCAGTGAACCCGTCGACGCCTTCGTCGCCCGCTTCACCGCCTCCGTCACTTTCGACCAGCGCCTCTATCGTCACGACATCATGGGCTCCGTAGCCCACGCCACCATGCTCGCCAAGGTCGGCGTGCTGACCGATGCCGAACGCGACAGCATCATCGACGGCCTGAAGACCATCCAGAGCGAAATCGAGGCCGGCACCTTCGACTGGCGCATCGACCTTGAAGATGTGCACATGAACATCGAGGCGCGCCTGACCGACCGCATCGGCGTCACCGGCAAGAAGCTGCACACCGGCCGCAGCCGCAACGACCAGGTGGCAACCGACATCCGCCTGTGGCTGCGTGACGAGATCGACCTGATCCTGGGTGAAATCACCCGCCTGCAAAAAGGCCTGCTGGAACAGGCAGAGCGCGAATCCGGCACCATCATGCCCGGCTTCACCCACCTGCAAACCGCGCAGCCCGTGACCTTCGGTCATCACATGCTGGCCTGGTTCGAAATGCTCAGCCGCGACTACGAGCGTCTGGTCGATTGCCGCAAGCGCACCAACCGCATGCCGCTCGGCAGCGCCGCACTGGCCGGCACCACCTACCCGATCGACCGCGAGCTGACGGCCCAACTGCTGGGTTTCGACGCTGTTGGCGGCAACTCGCTGGACAACGTCTCGGATCGCGACTTCGCCATCGAGTTCTGCTCCGCTGCGAGCATCGCGATGATGCACTTGTCGCGCTTCTCCGARGAGCTGGTGCTGTGGACCAGCGCACAATTCCAGTTCATCGATCTGCCTGATCGCTTCTGCACCGGCAGCTCGATCATGCCGCAAAAGAAAAACCCCGACGTCCCGGAACTGGTGCGCGGTAAAAGCGGCCGGGTGTTCGGCGCGCTGATGGGCCTGCTGACGTTGATGAAAGGCCAGCCATTGGCCTACAACAAGGACAACCAGGAAGATAAAGAGCCGCTGTTCGACGCCGCCGACACCTTGCGCGACTCGCTGCGGGCCTTTGCCGACATGATCCCGGCGATCAAGCCAAAGCACGCCATCATGCGTGAAGCGGCACTGCGCGGCTTCTCCACGGCTACCGACCTGGCGGATTATCTGGTGCGCCGCGGCCTGCCGTTCCGTGACTGTCACGAAATCGTCGGTCACGCGGTGAAGTACGGCGTGGAAACCGGCAAGGATCTGGCAGAGATGAGCCTGGAAGAACTGCGCAAGTTCAGCGACCAGATCGAACAGGACGTGTTTGCCGTCCTGACCCTGGAGGGCTCGGTGAATGCCCGTAACCACATCGGTGGCACCGCGCCGGCGCAGGTGAAAGCAGCTGTGGTTCGCGGTCAGGCGCTGTTCGCTCAGCAAGTCGATAACGAATAACCCCTTCCCGACTTCCACCGCCAGATCAACACTATAGAGAAAATACAGATCGGCCAGGGTGAACTGCTCGCCTGCCACATAGGGTGTAAAACGCCCGTGGCGCGCCAATGCGGCAAACCCCTTGATCAGGTCCCGCTTGGCCTTGGCCTTGAGCGCCTCTGGTGTCGGCCGACCACCAAAAAACACTTCCACGTAACAAATCCGGGCCGGTAGCTCTATGTACAACTCAATCTCTTTAGCCTGTGCTCTGACACGAGCTCGCTCGAACGCGTCTGTCGGTAAAAGTGCAATGCCTGGCTGACTTTCATCGATGAAATCGAGGATCGCATCCGTCTCACTGAGAAAGCCCTGCTCTGTCTCCAGTACCGGCACCTTCCCACGCGGGCTGACCGCGAGGATGGTCGGATTCTGGCAACCATGAAAGGGGACTACTTCAAAAGGCAGGCCTTTTTCCAATAGCGCCAACTTGACCATATTGAAGTAATTACTGGCGGCAAATCCATAAAGCTTGAGCATTGAAGGGTCTCCTTGACCATGCTGTTACCGAATCAAAATACGATTCGGCCCTCACGGTAAATTCAACCGTCAACATTGGGGTCACGCAGTTATTACCGAACGCAACAACATCGCCTGGGCACGACGCCAAACAAGGCGTCGAGGCRGTTAAACAAAACATTTCGACGCTTTTGCAGACGTGACACAGCTCGACAGCAGGGCTGCCGAGCCTACGGTCAGCTGTCATTTATTTCCTGGCGTTAATCATCGCCAAAAACCCTGGCATCGCCGCTTCCTTGTCTGCCGCAATGCGTTTGGCATGCGGTGTCTGCTCCAATTGCTCAAACAATGCCTTGGCAGCGGGCGGCAACTCGGCCAGCAAATCCAGATCGAAGAGCTTTTTGCCGACTGCGCAGGCCAGGCTGACGCTGTACAGGAAGTACAGG
>NZ_JBFTLU010000155.1:0-12691 GCF_056396605.1 Pseudomonas sp. 05T35 | reverse complement strand
GGTGTTCTGTGGCGCCCAGCGTGATCCGGTGCATCAATGGCGAGCGCTGTTGGTGACGGCTGCACTGGATGGTTTTGTCGAGATTGAAGACTGGTATGCCAGCGGCGGGCGCGAACGCCACGGTGAGGCGTTGCATGAGCGGGTGCTGCAAGACCTGGCCGAGAACCTGGCGCGGATGCACAAGGGGCGCTGGCAGCATAGCTGCTTGTATATCAAACATGTTTTTGTGCGCGTCACCGGTGAAGGTGACGCCGCCAGGGCCGAAGTGGCATTGCTCGATCTGGAGAAGTGCCGCCAGCGTCTGACCCGTCGGCAAGCAGCTTCACATGACATGAAACAGCTACGCCGCCACTCGTCGTGGGGCTCGGCAGATTGGGCGAAGCTCATCTACTTTTATAAGAAGGCGTTTGGCAGCTCCATCAAAGGTTTGTAGCCATGAAACTAGAAATTGCTAGGGGGCTATTTTTGGCAGGAGCCTTGGCAGTTGTTTCATTGGCGGTGGTCGGCCTGGAGCAACCACGTACGCAAGTTCTCAGTGCAAAGAATAGCGGCGCGCATTGCCCGCTACCACGGACTGCGAAGTCATCATCCACGGTGACCCATTCCGAAAATGATGAGTTGTTATTGTTCATGCTCGGCATGACTCAGGGAATGAAACACCAGAGTTGACCCCCCTCAGCCCACATCAAAGGCCTCGTATACGCGAGGCCTTTTGTTTTTGAACCCAAATCTTCAATTTGCCGCCATCCCCTGTGGGAGCGAGCCTGCTCGCGATGACGGCTTAACATTCAACAATGATGCCGGCTGTCAGTGAGCTATCGCGAGCAGGTTCGCTCCCACAGGAATAGCTTATGGCGGTCACTTCAGGTCCTGTCGGGTTTGGCCAGCAACGTGTAGATGCAGGGCAGCACGAACAGGGTGAACAGGGTCCCGATCGACATGCCCGTGGCGATCACCATCCCGATATCGTAGCGGCTGACGGCTCCCGCGCCGGTGGCGATGATCAACGGCACCATGCCGAAGACCATGGCAGCGGTGGTCATCAATACCGGACGCAGGCGAATGGCTGCCGCTTGCTCCACGGCTTCGCGGGGTGTCAGGCCCTTGTCCTTGCGCAACTGGTTGGCAAACTGGACGATCAGGATCCCGTGTTTGCTGATCAGTCCGATCAAGGTCACCAATCCGACCTGGGTATAGATATTCATGCTCGACCAGCCCAGGAACAACGGGATCAGTGCGCCGCAAATCGACAGCGGCACGGTCACCAGAATCACCAATGGATCGCGGAAACTTTCGAACTGCGCCGCCAGCACCAGGAAAATGATCGCCAGTGCCAAGGCAAAGGTCACCCACAAGGCGCTGCCTTCCTGAACGAACTGCCGCGAGGCGCCGCCGTAATCGAAGGCATAACCCGGTGGTGCTTCCTCTTTGGCGATTTGGCGCACGGTATCGATTGCCTCACCCATGCTGACCATCGAAACGCCGGAAAGAATCGCTGAGTTGAGTTGCTGGAACTGATTCAGCTGTCGCGGTCGTGCGCGGTCACTGATGTTGATCAAAGTCGACAGGGGCAACAGTTCACCCTTGGTGTTTTTAACGTAGTAGCTGCTCAACCACTCGGGATTGTCCCGGTAAGGCCGTTCGACCTGGGCGATGACCTTGTAACTGCGCCCCTCGATGGTGAAGCGGTTGATCTCGGCTTCCGCCAGCAACGTCGACAGTGTCACGCCCAGATCCTCCATCGAGACGCCCATTTGAGCGGCCTTGGCACGGTCGATATCAACCACCACTTCGGGCTTGTCGAAGGCCAGGTCGATGTCGAGGAACGCGAACTTGCCGGACTCCAGGGCACGCTTCTTCACCCGATTGACCAGCTCCAGCAATGGCTCGTAGTCATTGGCGGTGTTGATCACAAACTGGAACGGCAAACCTTCACCCGTGCCCGGAAGAGAGGGCAGGTTGAAGCCGAAGATTTGCAGGCCGGCGATGCTCGAAAGCTTTTGCTGCACCTCTGGCAGAATCTGCATCTGGGTTCGTTTGCGCTCATTCCAGGGTTTGAGCAGGAAACCGCCAATACCTGACTGTACGCCGTTGAATCCGTTGATCTGGAAGGACGAGTAGTACTCGGGAAACGCCTTGAATATCGCGAGGAATTCGTCGGTGTAGGTATTCAGGTAATCCAGGTTGGCCGTTTGCGGGGCGTTTGCCATCATGAAAATGACGCCCTGGTCTTCATCCGGTGCCAGTTCCGACTTGGTGAACTTGAGCAACACCGGGATCAGGCACAGCACGATCACGGCAAACACCAGCACCACCGGCCGGGTATTGAGCGTGCCGTGCAGGACACTTTGATAACGACGCTTGAGCCCTTCGAAAATCAGATCGAGACGATGCGCCAGGCCTGACGGGTTTTCATCGTGACGCAAGAGCAGCGCACACATCATCGGCGACAGCGTCAGGGCAACGATCCCGGAGATCACCACGGCGCCGGCCAGGGTCAGCGCGAACTCCTTGAACAGAGCACCGGTCAGGCCCGTCAGAAAACCGATGGGCGCATAGACCGCCGCCAGGGTGATGGTCATCGAGACCACCGGCATGGCGATTTCCCGGGCGCCTTCGAGGGCGGCGCTCAGCGGTGTTTTACCTTCTTCTATGTGTCGGTGAATGTTTTCGACCACGACGATGGCGTCGTCCACCACCAGGCCGATGGCCAGCACCATCGCCAGCAACGTCAGCAGGTTGATCGAGTAGCCCATTAGTTGCATGAAGAACATCACGCCGATCATCGACAGCGGAATGGTCACCACCGGGATCAATACCGAACGCAGCGCACCCAGGAACAGGAACACCACGACAATCACGATCAGCACGGCTTCGAAGAGAGTTTTAACCACTTCGTTGATCGAGGCCTGAATGAACAACGTGGCGTCGTAGGCGATTTCAGCCTTGAGGGTAGGGGGCAGTTGGGATTCCAGCTCCGGCATGAGCTTGCGCACTTCCTTGATCACGTCCAGCGGGTTGGCGGCTGGTGTGGCCTTGATCCCGATGTACACCGACGGCGTACCGCCAAAGGAGCTGACGGAGTTGTAGTTCTCGGCGCCCATTTCCACGCGCGCCACGTCGCTGAGCAGTACCCGGCTGTCGCCRTCGATTTTCAGCGGAATGGCGGCGAAGGCTTCGGCGCTCTTCAATTCGGTGTTGGCATTGATGCTGGTGACGACGTACTCACCTTTGACTTCACCGGCAGCGGACAGAAAGTTGTACTGGCGCACTGCGTTACCGACATCACTGGCGCTCAAGCCGAAACCGGCGAGTTTTACCGGGTCGAGCCAAAGACGCATGGCAAACACCTGGTTGCCGAGAATGGCCGCTTCAGCCATGCCGGGAAGAGTGGCGAGCTTGGGCTGGATCACCCGCGACAGGTAGTCGGTGATCTGCGGGTTGCTCAATTCCTTGCTGTAAAAACTCATGTACATCAGCGCCGAGGCCCCTGCGGCCTCCTTGCTCAGCACCGGGTCTTCAGCGTCTTTGGGCAGCTTGTTCTTGACCTCGTTGGCCTTGGCCAGCAGTTCGGTGAACAGTCGGTCGCTGTTGGAGCCGATGCGTGCATAGATTGAAATCACCGAGAAGTTCTGGCGGCTGACCGAGGTCATGTAATCGATGCCTTCGGCACTGGCCAGGCTTTGCTGCAAGGGTTGGGTGATGTAGCCCTGAATGGTTTCGGCGTTGGCGCCGGGGTAGGCCGTGGTCACCGTGATCAGCGCGTTCTCCATTTGCGGATATTGGCGCAGCGGCAGTTTGCTCCAGGCCTGGAAGCCCAGCAGCACAATCAGCAGGCTGACCACGGTGGCGAGCACCGGGCGGCGAATGAACGGATCGGTAAAAGCCATGGGAATTCCTTGATCAGTTCGTGCGCGGTTGGCTGGTCTGCACGGCTGGCAGGTTCTTGTCGGGGCTGACGACAATGTGCGTGCCGTTGTCGAGTTTGATCTGGCCGGCACTCACCACTTGCTCGCCGTTCTGCAAGCCTTTGTTGATCGTCACCAGGCCTTCGCGACGCTCGCCGGTTTCGATGAAGCGCCGTTCGGYGATCAGGATCGGCTGGCCCTGGTCGTCTTTCTCGACGTTGCCGTTCGCGTCCTTCTTCTGGGCGACCACGTAGAGCGAGTTGCCATAGAGGGTGTAGGTGATCGCGCCTTCCGGTACGACGATTCTGGGTTGCGGGTCCGGCAGTATGACCTGCAGGCTGGCGAACATGCCCGGCAGCAATTTGTCGTCAAGGTTGGCGAGAGTGGCACGTACCAGCACGTTGCGGGTGCTGCTCTCGACCTTGGGGTTGATCGCGCTGATGACACCGGGGAAGTTCAGGGTCGGGTAGGCTGGGACCGTGATTTGAACCGCCTGGCCGAGGGCGATTTTCGGCACCGATTGTTCCGGCACGAAGAAGTCGACGTAAAGGCTGCTCAAGTCCTGCAGGGTGGCGATGACCGTGCCGCTGGGCAGGAAGTCGCCGACATCCACCTGACGAATGCCGATGGTGCCGCTGAAGGGCGCGACGATGTGTTTCTTCGCCAGCGCAGCCTTGAGCTGATTGACGGTGGCCTTGTTCTTGGCGAGCACTGCGGTGAGCCGGTCGAACTCGCCCTTGGAGATCGCCTGACTGCCGACCAGTTGACTGCCACGGCCGTAATCCAGTTGCGCCAGGCCAAGGTCGGCCTGGGCGGTTTCCAGAAAGGCACTTTCAACGGCGCTGTCGAGCTGCACGAGCGGTTGGCCGGCCTTGACCTTCTGCCCGGATTCGAACTGCACGTCCTTGACCGTACCGGCAATCTCCAGGCTCAGGTTGACCCCTTGCAGCGCCTTGAGGGTACCGACCGTGGGCAAGCGCGACTGCCAGGGCCGTTCGGTGGCCGTGGCCACGGCAACGCTCACCGGTGGTCTTGGCACAGCGAAGGTCTGGATCATCTTGTAGATGGAGAAGGCCTTGTAGCCTCCCAGCATCAGGACGATCAACAGCACGACACCCAACATGATCAGCATGCGGCGACGCAGCATATTCCACTTCCTTGGAAAAAATCAGGCGAGACAGACCGAACATTACTCCGTGTATGCAGGTGATTCCAGACAGCATTCTCTCGGCGGTCACACCTGACCCGTAGCAGCTGCCGAAGGCTGCGTTCGGCTCGGTCCGCGCTCGGGCGCAGCAGTCGTAAAATCATGCGCCGCGGTGTGTCAGGCTCAACCGTGGCTGCAGGATTTACGACCGCTTCGCGCTCGAACGCAGGCTGCGCCAGCTGCTACAGGGGGTATCAGGCCAGATTGAGCGTGGGAACGATCAATTTGGCAGCGCGGGTTTCAAACCAGATGCAGGTGGTTATCCCAAAGCCCTGCGGGGAGTTCGAGGGGTTTTGCCATCAGCGGTGTCTGCCGGCAATCATAGAAACGGCAACGCCCTTGCCCCGAGGTCACGACAAAGCCATCGGCCACTGCCCCGACACCGGCACAGTCGGGCAGTGGTGCATCGAGGCGCACTTCGCCGCTGTCCAGGTCCCAGATGAAAAAGCGGTTGCCGCGCGGCGCGGTGAGCGCCACCAGCCGCAAGTCACTGTGCACCGCGACGCTCGCGGTGTAGTGCCCCATGGCCTGCAACTGGTGCTCGGCCACCGGGAACGCGACAAAAGGCTGGCCGGGACGCTTGATCGCCAGCAGCTCGGATGATTCGTGCGCGGCGCCCATGAACTGCTGGCCGGTGACGATGGTGCCGTCGCTGGCGATCCCCATGTGACGCACGCTGTTCATCTGCTGGGCCAGGATTTCCTTGCTCAGCAGGCTGCCATCGCGCTGCATCAGCACCAGGCTGGGTTGCATGGCGTCGAGGTTCATCTCGACCCGGCTTTCGGCTTCGGTACGAATCCCGCCATTGGCCACCACCAGGGTTTCACCGTCGGGCATCCATGACACCTGATGCGGGCCGATGCCGTGGGTGGAAATCTCACCGCTGTAAACCAACCGCTGACCCTCGAAACGGTATACCCCGAGCAGGCCGCGCCCCGGGTCGCTGGTGTCGTTTTCGGTGGTGTACAGCCAGTCGCCGCTTTTATGAATAACCGCGTGACCGTAGAAGTGCCGGTTCGGTTGCGACACCACGGTTTGCAGCAGCGTACCGTCACGCAGATCGACCAGATAACTCTCGGTGCCCGGTCGCCGCGCGACGAACAGGGCTATCGGCAGAGCAGGGTGGTTGATGATGTCGTGGCAGCGCTGGCCGACTTCGGTGGCGAACACCCGAGTGCCGTCCAGCCGATAGCCGACGGCGTAATGTTTGCCGTCGCTGTCGTCGCGCGCCGAAAGCAGCAAAGGACCGTGGTCCTTTTGCTTGAACAGTTTCCAGCCGCCCAGCGTCACGGCGCCCAGCAACAAACTGCCTAATGTCAGAGCCTGACGTCGCAGCATGGCGCTACCCCTCATCAGTCACCGTCGTTGGCGTTGAAGCCGAGTTGGATGCCCAGCGCCTTGGCCAGTTCACCTTCGTGCAGGCGATGGACGACGTTGAGGCTGTCGTAAAGGTCGTTGAGTTGCTGGCGACCGGCATCGTCGGTGAGCATTTCGGTCAGCGAGCGCTGGCTGCTTTCGAACAGTTTCAACGACGCGGTATAGGCGGCATCGATCTTGTCCGCCAGCGGCTTTTGCTCGACCGGCAACAGGCCACGCAGGCCCTTGTTGTCGACACCGACCCAGACCGTTTGGGCGGCAGCCAGACTCGATTCCATACTTTGCAGCGACGACTGACTGCGCCATGCATCGGCCTGGAACGGCTGTGGAATGCCCTTGGTCTGACGACCCATCGGCGTGCCGAGTTTTTTCTTCAGGGTATCCAGTGCCGTCACTTGAGCGCGCAGCAAATCGGCGATCGCTTCGTGGGAATCGGCGTAACGCTGGTTCGGGAATTTGCTCATCTGGGCCAGCATGCCGTCGGTGCTGTTCCAGCTCGCGAGGATCTCTTCGGCCAGCTGTTTCTGACGCTCGCCGATGGCCGTCAGYAGTGGGCAGTAACGGGCTTTTTGCGCGGCGTCGGCCACGTTGGTTTTTTCGTCGAACAGAATGTACTCATAGGCCGAGAGGCCCTGCACGACAACGCTGGATTTGGCCAGCGCAGCGGCATCGATCTGCGGTTGCGCGGTGACCAGTTGCTCGACCTGACGGCCGACCAGGTTTTTCTTGTCCGGCCAGAACTGCACCTGCCAGGAGCGATTGCCTTCGGCCAGTGGGCCGACCAGCAACGGTTGCAATTGTGCCCAGGCTTTTTGTGCATGGAGGAAATCGGCGCGAGCCGTTGCAAGGTCCACCTTGCCTTCGCAGTAGGCCAGCGCACTGACGGCCAATTGGCGGTCGGCTTCAACCCAGCGACTGTAGGTCGGCAGGATCACTTGCTTGGCGATGGCAGCAGAGGTAACAGCTTGAGGGTCCTGGGGCGAGCAGGCACCCAGGACGAGTGCGGCAAGGCTGGTGAACAACAGCTTGGGGCGGAACATGTCGGGCTCCCTTTTTATGGGCAAAAACGTAGGGGAAAGGCGTCAAAGAGAATTCAAAAAGGCCAGCAACGCAGCGCGCTGCTCGGCATTGAACGCTAAAACCTGCTGCTGCGCCGCGCGCGCTTCACCGCCGTGCCAGAGCACGGCTTCAAGCAGGTTGCGGGCGCGGCCGTCATGCAGAAACTGCGTGTGGCCACTGACCGCTTGCGTCAGGCCAATGCCCCACAACGGCGGGGTGCGCCAGTCGCGGCCTGAAGCCTGGAATTCGCTGCGGTTATCGGCCAGCCCTTCGCCCATGTCATGCAACAGCAGGTCGCTGTAGGGGCGAATCAGTTGATTGGCCAATTCCGGTTCTGCGGAATTCGCGGCGGTGGTGAATTTCGGTGTGTGGCAGGACTGGCAACCGGCCTGATAGAACAGGTTTTTACCGGCCAGGACTTGCGAGCCGTTGACGTGACGGCGGGCCGGGACAGCCAGGTTACGGCTATAGAACAGCACCAGGCGCAGGATGTTGTCGCTGACTTCCGGCTCGCCATCCGGGCCATTGCCGTTAGGCGCCTGCAGGCAGTCAGTMTGGGCCTGGGTGCAGTCATCGAACGGTCTCAGACGGGTGGTAAGGCCCATATCGCCGGAAAACGCGTGAACGTTTTGCTGATTGAGATTCGGTTGCCCGGCTTTCCAGCCAAAACGCCCCAAAACGGTCTTTTGCTGCGCGTCATCCCACACCAGGTTTGGACGTCCGGCGATGCCGTTTTTGGCTTTAGCCTGGGCGTCGGCGTTGGCCAGGATATCGGCGTCAGAGATGGCTTCGAGCAGTCCGAGGCCAATCATCGGCGGGGCGACTCGAGCGGAAAAAAGCGTGTCGGGATGCATCGGGCCGTAGCCCAGTTGGGTGATCAGCAGCCTGGGTTTGCGCAGTTCGATTTCAGTGCCGTCGGTAAAGCGCACCGGGACCGGATCATAGTCGACGCGAACCTTGCCTTCGGGGGCGACGCCGGGCACGGCCATGTCCTGAAGCTGCCCGCCGTAGACTGGCTCAGGCACCACACCCATGTGCTCGATGACCTTGGCGTAGGCAGGGGCGTTGGGGATCGACAGACGCACCAGCATCGACACGGCATTATCGGAATCGACCGTTGGCGGATGACCGCGACCGTCCTTGATATGGCAGTTCTGGCAGGCGTTGGTATTGAACAGCGGGCCGAGGCCGTCGCGGGCGGTGGTGGTCGAGGGGGCGATCACCCAAGGGCTGCGGAAAAAACTGTTGCCGACGCTGAAGTCCAGGCGCCGGGCCGGCGAGAGGTTGGCTGAAGGCAGGGAGAACGCATTCCGGTCGGTCTTTCTGACAGTCGCTTCATCGCGAGCAGGCTCGCTCCCACAGGGTATTGCGTTCAGGCAGGTATAAAAAAGGCGACCCGAAGGTCGCCTTATTGGTCGGTCAGTGTTGATCAGAAATCGTGATCAGCGTTGTCCGGGTTCAGGTCGCTGATGCCCAGTTTGCCGGCAGCCAGTTCGATTGCACTGGTCTGCTTGACCAGTGCCGCAATGGCGTCACGCACGATCTGGTTGCCCGCGGTATTACCGGCAGCGATCAACTGGTCGTAGTGCTCACCCTTGTTGGCGTGATCAACCATGACCTGGATTTTGGCCTCGGTGGTGGCCAGGTCAGCCTTGAGCGCAGCATCGGCAGCCGGGTCGGCTTTGGCCACCAGTGACGACAGGCTGGCGCCGGTCATTTTGGTGCCGTCGGTGCGGGTGTATTCGCCCAGGTACACGTTACGAATGCCTTTGGCATCGTAGAAGTGCGAGTTGTGGGTGTTGTCGCTGAAGCAGTCCTGTTCGTCTTCAGGGGAGTTGGCTTCCAGGGAAACTTTCATGCGCTCACCCGCCAGTTCGCCCAGCGAGAGGCTGCCCATGCCGAAGAGCATTTTGCGCAAACCGCTTTCAGCCGGTTCTGCTTCCAGCTCGGCGCGGTAGTTGTCAGGCACGTTCGGCTTCCAGTTGCCGACCATTTCTTCCAGGTCGCTGACCAGCAACTGGGTCACGGCTTTCAGGTAAGCGCGACGGCGGTCGTTGTGGCCACCGGTAGCCCCGGCGCCTTCCAGGTAGTCCGACGCCGGACGATTGCCAGCACCAGGGCCGGTGCCGTTCAGGTCCTGGCCCCAGAGCAGGAATTCGATGGCGTGGTAACCGGTCGCGACGTTCGCTTCGGAACCGCCCAGCTCGTTCAGGCTGGCGAGTTTTTCCGGCGTGATGTCAGTCACGTCGATCTTGTCTTCACCCACCTGGATGATCGGGTTGGCGATGATGTTGGCGTTGCCCCCCGGGTTACCCAGTGCGTGCTCGTAGCTCTTGTCGACGTAGTCGATCAGGCCTTCGTCGAGCGGCCAGGCGTTAACCTGACCTTCCCAGTCGTCAATGATGGTGTTGCCGAAGCGGAATACTTCACTCTGCAGGTAAGGCACGCGTGCAGCAACCCAGGCCGCGCGAGCGGCTTTCAGGGTCTCGGCATTCGGCTTGGCGAGGAAGGCATCGATGGCCGTTTGCAGGGTTTTCGCAGTGGATTCGGCATCGCTGAAGACCGCAAAAACCATGTCGGCGTAGTGCGCGACGACGGCTTTGCCAGCGGCTTCATCGACTTTTCCGGTGGCAGCAGGCGCAGCAGGTGCCGCAGTGCTGGTGGCCGGAGTAGGCGCTTGAGGAGCAGCAGCCTTGTCTTTACCTTCGCCGCAACCGGCGAGGGAAATAGCGATAGCCAGCAAACTGGCGGTAGCCAGAGGCATACGAATCATGGCGAACATCCTGCTTCGGTAAATAATGGACAGGCGCGGGGTGCGCAAAACTGGCGACATAATGCAAATCTTTCGCATTATGTGTAAAGGGCCGCGGATGGAAATATGTCTTGTTTACGAGGTGGTTGCGCCTGCACATGACCTGCACATCACCTGTAGCAGCCGGCGTTCGGCTGCGAAGCAGTCGTAAATCCTGACGCCGCGATTAGCCTGACACAACGCATTGCCTGATTTCACGACTGCTGCGCAGCCGAACGCYGGCTGCGCCAGCTGCTACAAGGTCCGAGGTGAGATCAGCTGCGTACTTACAGGATCAACGCGTTACTGCGTTGGGCCTGTTTCAGATAAGCGGCCAGCTCCCGGGCAGGCAACGGTTTGCTGTAGAGATAGCCCTGACCTTCGTGACAGCCTTCAGAGATGATATAGGCCTCTTGCTCGACCGTTTCCACCCCCTCGGCGATCACCTGCATGCCAAGGCTTTTGCCGAGCTGGATGATCGCGCGAACGATGGTTGCATCGTCGTCGTCATCGAGCAGGTCCTGAACGAAGCTCTTGTCGATCTTGATCTTGTCCAGCGGCAGGCTCTTCAAATAGCTCAGCGATGAGTAGCCGGTCCCGAAGTCGTCGATAGCGATCAAGGCTCCCGAACGGCGCAGGCTGAGCAGGTGTTGCGCGGCGGTGCTGATGTCTTCCATCAGGCCGGTCTCGGTGACTTCCAGCTCAAGGCTGCGCGGTGGCAGGCGATGCATTTGCATCTGGTTGTTGACGACCCGTGGCAGCTCGGCGTGGTGCAGTTGCACGGTCGACAGGTTGACCGCCATGCGCAAGTCGCTGAACCCCAGGTCATGCCATTCACGCAGCTGTCGGCAGGCCTGGTCCAGCACCCATTCGCCGATGGCGATGATCGTGCCGTTCTGCTCGGCCAGCGGGATAAACAGGTCCGGCGGCACCAGCCCGTGTTCCGGGTGTTGCCAGCGAATCAGCGCCTCGACACCGACCACCCGGTGATCGCGGTAGCTGATCTGCGGTTGGTAGACCAGGTAGAACTGATTGCGGGTGAGGGCGTCGCGCAGGTCTTTTTCCAATTCGCGGCGCCGGCGCATTTCGCTGTCGACGCTGGCGATATAGAACTGATAGCGGTTACGCGAACGGGTCTTGGCCAGGGTCATGGTCTGTTCGGCTTTCTGCAACAGCTTCTCGGTGCTGTCGCCGTCTTCCGGGAACAGGGTGATGCCGATAGTTGCGCGCAGGCGGATTTCCTGATGATCGAGGGCAAACGCCGCTTCCAGGTCGTCGAGGATGCTTTGCGCCAGTTCGGCGGCTTCGTAGGGTTGCTCGATATCGGCCTGAACCAGCGCGAACTGATCGCCCCCCAGGCGGGCGAGCGCGCCGAGACGACCACTGTGGGCACGCAGACGGTCGGCCAGGGCCAGGAGCAACTGGTCGCCGGTCTGGTAGCTGAACTGCTCGTTGATGCCTTTGAAATCATCCAGGCCCACACACAGCACGGCGACCCGGCGTTGCAGGCGACCGGCGTCTACCAGGATCTTGTCCAGTTGCTGCTGCAATTGCTGGCGATTCGGCAGGCCGGTGAGGAAATCGTATTGCGCCATGCGCAACAGGCTGTTCTCGGCTTCGTGGCGCAGGTGGGTATTGCGTTCGATGGACTCAAGCAACTGGTTGGCGGTGTTGATCCAGATCCCCAGTTCGTTCTTTTCATGACCCTTGAGCTGCGGAATCTTGTGTTCGCTGGGACGGTCGGGATTGACGTTGGTCAGGTGTTCGATGATCCGCGACAACGGTTTGGTCAGCAGCCAGTGATAGACCAGGTACAGCACCAGGCCCATGGCCATGGCCCGCAATACACCGGAGATGAAGATGATCACCGAGCTGACAATAAAGCCCTGACCGTAGGTGGCGGTGTCGAGGGTGATGCTGAGGTCGCCGTAATACTCGCTATAGGGGCCGCGCCCCACCAGTTGGGTGGTGAACGTGCGTTCCTGGCCCAGAATAAGGTCGGTCAGCCAGCGGCTGTGGGAATGCTGCAAGTCACGGGTTTTTTCCGCAAGCATCGCTTCATTGGGGTGGCCGATGGAAGCCATGCGCACGGCGTCGTCCTGGAACAGGCCTTCGATAACCTGCATACCCATTTCCCGATCAAGGCTGTACACCGCCTGGGTCGAGGGATCGCGGAACATGTCGAGGATGCGCTGGGCATCATTGGCCACGGCCTGGCGTGTTTTATAAGCATCGAAAACGATCTGCGCACAGCTCAACACCACGCCGACGATCAATGCCGACAGGAGCACGACCCGGAGCAACTTCACCGACAAGCTGTTTTTGAGTTCCAGCTTCAAAGGGTAATTC
>NZ_JBFTLU010000154.1:0-9156 GCF_056396605.1 Pseudomonas sp. 05T35 | reverse complement strand
GCCATAGACTTCTCGCCACGCTTACGGGCGAAGTCTACCAACCAGCGCATTGCCAGAGCGTTACGACGGGACGGACGAACTTCGACCGGAACCTGGTAAGTAGCACCGCCTACACGGCGCGACTTCACTTCGACCAGCGGAGCGATGGCGTCGAGAGCTTTCTCGAAGATTTCCAGGGGATCGCTGTTCTTGCGTTCTTTAACCTTTTCCAGCGCGCCATAAACGATACGCTCGGCAACGGCTTTCTTGCCGCTTTCCATCACGTGGTTCATGAACTTGGCCAGGATTTGGCTTCCGTATTTTGGATCGTCAAGCACTTCGCGCTTGGCTGCTACGCGTCTTCTTGGCATGGATAAGCCCTCAAACGGTCTTCAGGTTCGCTCGGAATCGGTGCCCTTTCGGGACGCCTCCGACCTTACTCTTATCGACTCAGAAAATAGATAATTCAGTGTTTACAAAAAGCCGCTACTACTTAGGCTTCTTGGTACCGTACTTCGAACGACCCTGGTTACGACCTTTAACGCCGGAAGTATCCAAAGAACCGCGTACGGTGTGGTAACGAACACCTGGCAAGTCTTTTACACGACCGCCGCGGATCAGTACCACGCTGTGCTCTTGCAGGTTGTGGCCTTCACCGCCGATGTACGAGGAAACCTCGAAACCGTTGGTCAGACGCACACGGCATACTTTACGCAGTGCCGAGTTAGGTTTTTTCGGCGTGGTGGTATACACACGGGTGCATACGCCACGACGTTGCGGGCAGTTCTGCAGCGCAGGCACGTCGGATTTCTCGACGATACGCTTACGCGGCTGACGTACCAGCTGGTTGATAGTTGCCATCTACTAGCTCCACTGTTGTCTTGCGACGCTATTGTCTTGCAAGAAAAGCAAAATGGCAGGAACGAATTCCCGCCAAATTTAGGGGTACAAGAGTCTAAAGAGGATCTTGTCCCCAGTCAAGGCAAGGCCCCGACCTCCCCGCTCATCCAATCTCGACAAATTGTCTCGATTCGATGAACGGGGGCGCCAGGGCCCCACACTTATTTATCGCAGAACTCAGTTACCGCTCGAGTTCAGCGCTTCGGTCAGTGCAGCTTCCACTTCACTGGCGCTTACGCGCAACGGTTTGTCAGCATCACGGCGGCGTTTGCGCTCGCTGTGATAAGCCAGACCGGTACCTGCCGGGATCAGACGACCCACGACCACGTTTTCTTTCAGGCCGCGCAGGTAATCGCGCTTGCCGGTTACCGCCGCTTCGGTCAGTACGCGAGTGGTCTCTTGGAAAGAGGCCGCCGAGATGAACGATTCGGTGGACAACGACGCCTTGGTGATACCCAGCAGAACGCGAGTGAACTTGGAGACGAACTTGTCGTCAGCAGCCAAACGCTCGTTCTCTACCAGTACGTGAGTCAATTCCATCTGGTCGCCCTTGATGAAAGTGGAATCGCCGGATTCAGCGATTTCAACTTTACGCAGCATCTGACGCAGGATGGTCTCGATGTGCTTATCGTTGATCTTCACGCCTTGCAGACGGTAAACGTCCTGGATCTCGTTAACAATGTACTTGGCCAGCGCACTCACACCCAGCAGACGCAGGATGTCGTGTGGATCGCTCGGGCCGTCGGAGATAACTTCGCCGCGGTTTACCTGTTCGCCTTCGAAGACGTTCAGGTGACGCCACTTCGGAATCAGCTCTTCATACGGATCGCTACCGTCGTTCGGGGTAATGACCAGACGGCGCTTGCCCTTGGTCTCTTTACCGAACGCGATGGTGCCGCTGACTTCAGCCAGAATCGAGGCTTCTTTCGGTCGACGGGCTTCGAACAAGTCGGCAACACGCGGCAGACCACCGGTGATGTCACGGGTCTTCGAAGTCTCTTGCGGAATACGAGCGATAACATCACCGATCGCGATTTTCGCACCGTCCGCCACACCGACCAAGGCGTTGGCAGGCAGGAAGTACTGAGCGATTACGTCGGTACCCGGCAGCAAGAGATCCTTGCCATTGTCATCAACCATCTTCACGGCAGGACGGATGTCTTTACCGGCAGCTGGACGGTCTTTGGCGTCGAGTACTTCAATGTTGGTCATACCGGTCAATTCGTCGGTCTGACGCTTGATCGTGATGCCCTCTTCCATGCCTACGTAGGTCACGGTACCTTTCATTTCGGTAACGATTGGGTGAGTGTGCGGATCCCACTTGGCCACGATTGCGCCAGCGTCGACCTTGTCACCTTCTTTCACCGAGATCACAGCACCGTACGGCAGCTTGTAACGCTCGCGCTCACGACCGTAGTCATCAGCGATTGCCAGCTCACCGGAACGGGACACAGCAACCAGGCAACCATCCACTCGCTCAACGTGCTTCAGGTTGTGCAGACGGACGGTACCGCCATTCTTCACCTGAACGCTATCGGCTGCGGAGGTCCGGCTTGCCGCACCACCGATGTGGAACGTACGCATCGTCAGCTGGGTACCCGGCTCACCGATCGACTGGGCAGCGATTACGCCGACAGCTTCACCGATGTTCACCTGGTGACCACGAGCCAGATCACGGCCGTAGCACTTGGCGCAAATGCCATAACGGGTTTCGCAGCTGATCGGCGAACGCACGATCACTTCGTCGATGCTGTTCAGCTCGATGAATTCAACCCACTTCTCGTCTACCAGAGTGCCGGCAGGAACGATGATTTCCTCGGTACCTGGCTTGAATACGTCACGGGCGATAACACGACCCAATACGCGCTCACCCAACGGCTCTACAACGTCACCGCCTTCAATGTGCGGAGTCATCAGCAGACCGTGTTCGGTGCCGCAATCGATCTCGGTTACAACCAGATCCTGCGCCACATCTACCAGACGACGAGTCAGGTAACCGGAGTTCGCAGTTTTCAACGCGGTATCCGCCAGACCTTTACGAGCACCGTGAGTCGAGATGAAGTACTGAAGTACGCTCAAACCTTCACGGAAGTTCGCAGTAATCGGCGTTTCGATGATGGAACCGTCCGGCTTGGCCATCARGCCACGCATACCGGCGAGCTGACGGATCTGCGCAGCAGAACCCCGTGCGCCCGAGTCGGCCATCATGTACATCGAGTTGAAGGACTCTTGTTCGACTTCGACGCCATGACGGTCGATGACTTTCTCTTTCGAGAGGTTCGCCATCATCGCCTTGGAAACTTCGTCGTTCGCCTTGGACCAAAGGTCGATCACTTTGTTGTACTTCTCGCCCTGGGTTACCAGGCCGGAGGCGTACTGACTTTCGATTTCTTTCACTTCGTCGGTGGCAGCACCGATGATGCGGGCTTTTTCATCCGGGATAACGAAGTCGTTAACACCGATGGAAACGCCGGAAATGGTCGAATAGGCAAAACCGGTGTACATCAACTGGTCAGCGAAGATCACGGTCTCTTTCAAACCAACCACGCGGTAGCACTGGTTGATCAGCTTGGAGATCGCCTTTTTCTTCATCGGCAGGTTGACGACGTCGTACGACAGACCTTTTGGCACAACCTGGAACAACAGCGCACGGCCGACAGTGGTGTCGACGATACGGGTGTTGGTCACGCTGCCGCCGTCACGGTCGTTGACGGTTTCGTTGATCCGTACTTTAACCTTGGCGTGCAGTGCGGCTTCGCCGGCACGGAACACACGGTCAACTTCTTGCAGATCCGCGAACACACGACCTTCGCCTTTGGCGTTGATCGCTTCACGAGTCATGTAGTACAGACCCAATACAACGTCCTGCGACGGAACGATGATTGGCTCACCGTTGGCTGGCGACAGAATGTTGTTGGTCGACATCATCAACGCACGCGCTTCCAACTGGGCTTCCAGTGTCAGCGGTACGTGCACGGCCATTTGGTCGCCGTCGAAGTCGGCGTTGTACGCGGCGCAGACCAGCGGGTGCAGCTGGATAGCCTTACCTTCGATCAGAACCGGTTCAAATGCCTGGATACCCAGACGGTGAAGGGTCGGTGCACGGTTGAGAAGCACTGGGTGYTCGCGGATAACTTCAGCGAGAACGTCCCAAACTTCCGGCAGCTCGCGCTCGACCATCTTCTTGGCAGCTTTGATGGTGGTAGCGAGACCACGCATTTCCAGCTTGCCGAAAATGAACGGCTTGAACAGCTCGAGAGCCATTTTCTTCGGCAGACCGCACTGGTGCAGACGCAGGGTCGGACCTACGGTAATTACCGAACGACCGGAGTAGTCAACACGCTTACCGAGCAAGTTCTGACGGAAACGACCTTGTTTACCCTTGATCATGTCAGCCAGGGATTTCAGAGGACGCTTGTTGGAACCGGTGATAGCGCGGCCACGACGACCGTTGTCAAGCAAGGCGTCGACGGCTTCCTGCAACATACGCTTTTCGTTGCGCACGATGATGTCCGGAGCGGACAGATCAAGCAGGCGCTTCAAGCGGTTGTTACGGTTGATCACTCGACGATACAGATCGTTGAGGTCGGAAGTCGCGAAACGACCGCCATCCAATGGGACCAGTGGACGCAGATCTGGCGGCAGAACCGGCAGAACGGTCAGCACCATCCACTCTGGCAAGTTGCCGGAACCCTGGAAGGCTTCCATCAACTTCAGACGCTTGGACAGCTTCTTGATTTTGGTTTCGGAGTTGGTTTGCGGAATTTCTTCACGCAGACGGCCAATCTCGTGTTCCAGGTCGATAGCGTGCAGCAGTTCACGGACAGCCTCGGCACCCATGCGGGCATCGAAATCGTCGCCGAACTCTTCCAGCGCTTCGAAGTACTGCTCGTCGTTGAGCAGCTGACCTTTCTCAAGGGTGGTCATGCCTGGATCGATAACGACATAGCTCTCGAAGTAGAGAACACGTTCGATATCACGCAGGGTCATGTCCATCAGCAAGCCGATACGCGACGGCAGCGATTTCAGGAACCAGATGTGGGCCACTGGCGAGGCCAGTTCGATGTGCGCCATACGCTCACGACGAACTTTTGCCAGCGCGACTTCAACGCCGCACTTCTCGCAGATCACACCACGATGCTTCAAGCGCTTGTACTTACCGCACAGGCACTCGTAATCCTTTACCGGGCCAAAGATCTTGGCGCAGAACAGGCCGTCACGCTCAGGTTTGAACGTACGGTAGTTGATGGTTTCCGGCTTTTTAACTTCACCGAACGACCACGAACGGATCATCTCAGGCGATGCCAATCCGATACGGATGGCGTCGAACTCTTCGACTTGACCCTGGTTTTTCAGCAAATTCAGTAGGTCTTTCAAGGCCTTTCCTCCTGGCGGAGCAGAGAGCGGGCAATCCTGCCCCGCTCTCATTCGCGTCACGTGTTATTCGGTTTCCAGATCGATATCGATGCCGAGGGAACGAATTTCCTTGATCAACACGTTGAAGGACTCGGGCATGCCCGGCTCCATACGGTGATCGCCGTCCACGATGTTTTTGTACATCTTGGTCCGGCCGTTCACATCGTCCGACTTCACTGTGAGCATTTCTTGCAGAGTGTATGCAGCACCGTATGCTTCCAGTGCCCAGACCTCCATCTCCCCGAAACGCTGACCACCGAACTGCGCCTTACCACCCAGCGGCTGCTGGGTAACCAGGCTGTACGAACCGGTAGAACGAGCGTGCATCTTGTCGTCTACCAAGTGGTTCAGCTTCAGCATGTACATGTAGCCAACGGTAACCGGGCGCTCGAACTTGTTGCCGGTACGGCCGTCAGTCAGCTGCATCTGGCCGCTTTCCGGCAGGTCTGCCAGTTTCAGCATGGCCTTGATTTCGCTTTCCTTGGCACCGTCGAACACCGGAGTGGCCATCGGCACGCCGCCGCGCAGGTTCTTCGCCAGATCCAGGATTTCCTGGTCGGAGAAGGTGTCCAGCTCTTCGTTGCGGCCGCCGATTTCGTTGTAGATCTCGTGCAGGAACTTGCGAAGGTCAGCAACCTTGCGCTGCTCTTCGATCATACGGTTGATCTTCTCGCCCAGACCTTTGGCCGCGAGGCCCAGGTGGGTTTCAAGGATCTGACCAACGTTCATACGCGAAGGTACGCCCAACGGGTTGAGGACGACGTCGACCGGGGTGCCATTGGCATCGTGCGGCATGTCTTCAACCGGCATGATCACGGAGACCACACCCTTGTTACCGTGACGACCGGCCATCTTGTCGCCCGGCTGGATGCGGCGACGGATTGCCAGGTAAACCTTGACGATTTTCAGCACGCCTGGAGCCAGGTCATCGCCCTGCTGCAGTTTGCGCTTCTTGTCTTCGAACTTGTCGTCCAGCAGACGGCGGCGATCAACGATGTAGGCCTGAGCCTTCTCGAGTTGCTCGTTCAGAGCATCTTCAGCCATGCGCAGTTTGAACCACTGGCCGTGCTCAAGACCGTCGAGAACTTCGTCGGTGATTTCCTGACCTTTCTTCAGACCGGCGCCGCCTTCGGCTTTATGGCCGACCAGAGCGGAACGCAGACGTTCGAAAGTAGCACCTTCAACGATACGGAACTCTTCGTTCAGGTCCTTGCGGATCTCGTCGAGTTGAGTCTTCTCGATCGACAGTGCACGAGCATCACGCTCAACGCCGTCACGGGTGAAGACCTGTACGTCGATGACAGTACCCTTGGTACCGGTAGGTACACGCAGGGAAGTGTCTTTAACGTCGCTGGCTTTTTCACCGAAGATCGCACGCAACAGCTTCTCTTCCGGAGTCAGTTGGGTCTCGCCTTTCGGAGTGACCTTACCAACCAGGATGTCGCCTGCGCCAACTTCAGCACCTACGTAAACGATACCGGCTTCGTCCAGCTTGTTCAGTGCAGCTTCACCCACGTTCGGGATGTCTGCAGTGATTTCCTCTGGCCCAAGCTTGGTGTCACGCGCCACACAGGTCAGTTCCTGGATGTGGATCGTGGTGAAGCGGTCTTCCTGAACCACACGCTCGGACAGGCAGATGGAGTCTTCGAAGTTGAAGCCGTTCCATGCCATGAACGCGATGCGCATGTTCTGACCCAGAGCCAGTTCACCCATGTCAGTGGACGGACCGTCGGCCATGATGTCGCTACGCTGAACCCGATCACCCTTGCTCACCAGCGGACGCTGGTTGATGCAGGTGTTCTGGTTGGAGCGGGTGTATTTGGTCAGGTTGTAGATGTCGACACCAGCTTCGCCGGTTTCAACTTCGTCATCAGCAACGCGAACCACGATACGGCTGGCATCAACGGAGTCGATCACGCCGCCACGACGAGCCACGACGCAAACGCCGGAGTCGCGAGCCACGTTACGCTCCATGCCGGTACCTACCAGCGGCTTGTCAGCGCGCAGGGTTGGTACAGCTTGACGCTGCATGTTCGAACCCATCAACGCACGGTTGGCGTCGTCGTGCTCGAGGAACGGGATCAGCGACGCTGCAACCGAAACTACCTGCTTCGGCGATACGTCCATCAAGGTGACGTCTTCCGGCGCCTTGACGGTGAACTCGTTCAAGTGACGAACAGCTACCAGCTCGTCGATCAGGACTTTCTTGTCGTTCATCGTGGCCGAAGCCTGAGCGATCACGTGATCAGCTTCTTCGATGGCGGACAGGAAAACGATCTCGTCGGTGACCAGAGCGTCTTTCACCACGCGGTACGGGCTCTCGAGGAAGCCGTACTGGTTGGTGCGCGCATAGGCGGCCAGGGAGTTGATCAGACCGATGTTCGGACCTTCCGGCGTTTCAATCGGGCACACACGACCGTAGTGAGTCGGGTGTACGTCACGAACTTCAAAGCCGGCACGCTCACGCGTCAGACCGCCTGGGCCGAGTGCAGAGACACGACGCTTGTGGGTGATCTCGGACAGCGGGTTGTTCTGGTCCATGAACTGGGACAGCTGGCTCGATCCGAAGAACTCTTTCACCGCCGCAGCCACTGGCTTGGCGTTGATCAGGTCTTGCGGCATCAGGCCTTCGCTTTCAGCCATCGACAGACGCTCTTTGACCGCACGCTCAACACGTACCAGGCCAACACGGAACTGGTTCTCGGCCATTTCGCCTACGCAGCGAACACGACGGTTACCCAGGTGGTCGATGTCATCGACGATGCCTTTACCGTTACGGATGTCGACCAGAGTCTTCAGTACCGCGACGATGTCTTCTTTGCACAACACGCCCGAACCTTCGATCTCGGTACGACCGATACGACGGTTGAACTTCATCCGGCCGACCGCAGACAGGTCATAGCGCTCAGGGCTGAAGAACAGGTTGTTGAACAGGGTCTCGGCTGCGTCTTTGGTTGGCGGCTCGCCAGGACGCATCATGCGATAGATCTCGACCAGCGCTTCCAGTTGGTTGCTGGTGGAGTCGATCTTCAGTGTGTCGGAGACGAACGGACCGCAGTCGATATCGTTGGTGTACAGAGTCTCGATGCGAACGACCTGGGCCTTGGCGATTTTCGCCAGGATCTCGGTGTTCAGCTCGGTATTGCACTCTGCCAGGATTTCGCCGGTAGCCGGATGCACGATGACCTTGGCGGTAGTGCGACCCAGGACGTAGTCCAGAGGCACTTGCAGCTCTTTGATCCCGGCTTTTTCCAGCTGGTTGATGTGACGAGCGGTGATACGACGACCTTGCTCGACAATAACCTTGCCTTTGTCATCCTGAATATCGAGGACAGCGATTTCACCGCGCAGGCGCTGAGGCACCAGTTCCAGGCTGAGGTTTTCACCTTGCACGTGGAAGACGTTGGTGGTGTAGAAAGCGTCCAGCACTTCTTCAGTGGTATAGCCGAGCGCGCGCAGCAGTACCGATGCAGGCAGCTTGCGACGACGGTCGATACGCACGAATACGCAGTCTTTCGGGTCGAACTCGAAGTCCAGCCACGAACCGCGGTAAGGAATGATCCGCGCGGAGTACAGCAGTTTGCCGGAGCTGTGCGTCTTGCCACGGTCGTGGTCGAAGAACACGCCCGGGGAACGGTGCAGCTGGGAAACGATTACACGCTCGGTACCGTTGATTACGAAGGTACCGTTCTCAGTCATCAGGGGGATTTCACCCATGTAGACTTCTTGCTCTTTGATGTCCTTGATCGCTTTGTTCGACGATTCTTTGTCGAAAATGATCAGGCGCACTTTTACCCGCAAAGGTACGGCGTAAGTCACACCGCGCAATACGCATTCTTTGACATCAAATGCCGGTTCGCC
>NZ_JBFTLU010000153.1:0-10902 GCF_056396605.1 Pseudomonas sp. 05T35 | reverse complement strand
CGTTGTTGACCCTGCAAACCCGGCGTTTGACCCTGGAGCAGRAGCTATCATCATCGGCCAGCCAGGCCGAGCACGACCAGCAGTATTACGACGAGTTGGAGAAAACCAGCCAGCGCTATCAATCGGCGTTTCATACTCGTCAGCTCTATGCACAACGTGCGCTGAAGGCCGAGAGCACTGCCGCCAGCGCCCGCTTGACGGACGCACAGGAAACCCTCGATCGCAACCTCGAGTTGTTCACTCAAGGGGCGGTCAGTGGCGCGGTCGTCGCCGCCTCGAAAGCCAAGTTGGCCTCGTTGGAGGGGGCGGCAGAGTCCGTCCGTTCACAGCTGCGAATCAATGACGGTGATGTCAATGCCGCCAATAAGCAGGTCTACCTTGACCCTGATCAGTTGCGCATGTTCGACCTCAGCGCGCAGATGACCACCCTGAAACTGAGCCTGGAAAATCAGGCCCGCAACCGCGAAACCTATCAACGCGAACTCGACAATCTCAACCACCTGATCGAAACCGAACAGAACCGGGTCAAGTTGACGGCTGGCTATGAGGTCACGGCGTATTCGTCCGGCACGGTTCAAGAGCTGTTGGCGCCTCAAGGGACAGTGGTACAAGCCGGGTCGACTTTGCTGCGTGCTACCAACTGCAAAGAAAGCTATGTCGTCGCGGTGTTTCCGGAACGCGTGGCCAGCAAGATTGATCACGACAGTGTCCTGACGGTAAGAATCCATGGCCTGGACGAACCGCTCAAGGCCAATGTCGTGCAGTTGTTATCCAGCACTAAGGATATTCGCCCTAACAGCTACAGCGTTCCTTTCCCGTATGCCGAGCAGAACTCGGTGTACGTCGTCGGTACTTTTGCCGATGACCTCACCGACAGCCAGCGCGCCATGACTTGCAATCCGGGGCTGTGGGCCAGCGCCGAGGTATCTCACTGATGAGTCCGCGCAACGTTGTGCAATGGCCGTGGCTGCCGGGCCTGATCGGGGTGATGCTGATGAGCAGCGGCGGATCTGCGCTGGCAACGCAAGCCAGGCCGCAACTGGCGGCGATGACGTGTGCAGCGCTGGATCACGCGGTGCAATCGCAAGCGGCGGGGCCGGTGTTGCTGGCCAGTTACCCGCCGCTGGACGGTCAGCCGGCGCCAATCCAGGCGTTGCGTGGGGTTGCGTTCACCTACGACAACGCCTTGGCCAGCATCGCCTTGTTTGCCTGCGGTAAAGCCGAGTCGGCGCGACGGATTGCCGATGCGCTGGCCTTCGCCACGACCCACGACCCGGAATATCAGGATGGACGCTTGCGCAACGCCTACGCGGCAGGCCCGGTGGGTTCGTCGTCGATGCACCTGCCGGGTTATTGGAGCGTAGAGCGCAATGCCTGGAATCAGGACGCCTATCAGGTCAGCAGTGCCACCGGCAATCAGGCCTGGGCCGCGTTGGCGTTGTTGGAGGCGTTGCGCCAGAGCGGTGATTCCTCCTACCTGGAGGCCGCTCGCAGGGTATTGCAGTGGTCCGGGAAAAACACGTATGACGGACAGGCCCCCGCGGGTTTCAGCGGCGGTTACTACGGGTATTTCCCCAAGCAGATCCAGCAGACCTGGAAGTCCACCGAACATAACGTCGACCTGGCGGCAGCCTGGTCGGCACTCAACACGGCTGCGCCCGACCCGGGCTCGGCTCACCAGGCGCAGATTGCCCGGCAATTCGTGTCGAGTCACACTTGGGCGCTACAGCTTGGGCTGCGATCGCTGCTACCGGCATCAACCCCTTTACCGGTTTACAAGAGGCTGACTGACATGCAGGCACTGGACACGCTGCAACTTGTGCAAATCAATTTCTGGACCGTGGTCGCGGTGATTCTGTTCACCTGCCTGACGCACCGTGATCAATGGGCGGCACGTGCCGGTTTCGGAGCCTTGACCGCGCTGTTGTTGATCAATTACGTGGCCTGGCGGATTCGCGACACCTTGCCCGATGGACACGCAGGGTTTGCCTCGGTCTGGGCTTACGCGTTCCTGTTTTTCGAAATGCTGGCGATCGGCTACACGCTGTTTTCGATCATCGTCCTGCTCTGTCGCTCGGATCACCACGCCAGTGCCGATGCCGGGGAGCAACGTTTGCGTGCCCAGGGCCGCTCGGTGCCGGCGGTGGATGTGTTCATCGCCACCTACAACGAAGGCCTCGAGATCCTGGAAAAAACCATCATCGCCGCCCAGGCGATCGACTACCCCAACGTGACCATCTGGGTGCTCGACGATACCCGCCGCGACTGGTTGCGCGACTATTGCGCCGAGGTCGGTGTGCAATACGCCCGACGTCCCGACAATTCCCACGCCAAGGCCGGTAACCTGAACAACGGCCTGCGTCTGTCGGCGGCCAGCAGCAATGCGCCGTACATACTGGTGCTCGACGCCGACTTCGCCCCGCAGCAGCCGATCCTGATGCGCACCCTGGGATTGTTCGACGATCCCAAGGTCGGCCTGGTGCAGACGCCGCAGTTCTACTACAACCCCGATCCGATTCAGCACAACCTCGGTTCATCCAACTGCTGGGTCGACGAGCAGCGAGTGTTCTTCGACGTCTACCAGCCGGCCAAGGATGGTTGGGATACCGCGTTTTGCGTGGGCACTTCGTTTGTCGTGCGGCGTGATCTGATCACTGAAATGGGTGGCTTTCCGACGGGTTCGGTCTGCGAAGACATCTACACCAGCTGCCGTCTGCAGCAAAAAGGCTACGTCACCCGCTGGCTGAATGAGCGACTGTCGATTGGTTTGTCCGCCGAGGGGTTGACCGAGTACATCAATCAGCGTGGTCGCTGGTGCCTGGGGACGATCCAGGTCGCGCTGCTCAAAGAGGGCCCCTTGCGCGGTCGTGGCTACTCACTTAATGAACGGTTGCACTTCGTGCATGGCTTGATGCACTGGTTCTCCAAGCCATTCATCCTGATGATGCTGGTGTCGCCGGTGTTGTATTGGTATTTCGGTATTGCCGGGTTCTACGCCCATCCGGCGGATTTCATGGCCTTCGGTATGCCGGCGTTGATTGCATTCTGGGGCTACGGGACGTGGGTCACTGACCGGCGTACCTTGCCGATTTTTACCGAGGTCACCCAAATCGTCGCCTCACTGGCGGTGACGGCGACGATCCTCAGCGCCATGGTCCGGCCGTTCGGGCGACCCTTCAAGGTCACGGCAAAGGGCCTGGATCGTTCACGCACAACGGTCCACTGGAAGTTGTTCGGGTTCTTTTTTGCACTGACACTGTTCTCGCAAATAGGTGCTTACATCACCATCAGCAACGCGGCTGCGTTCGACGGCAATATGCTGTTCAACCTGTTCTGGACGGTGGTCGCGCTGATCTACAACCTGGCCACCCTGGTGGCGTGTGTTGACCGGCCACGCTTGCACGGCGAAGAGCGCTTTCCTTTCGATAAACCCAGTGGGTTACGCTTCGCCGGCAAAACCCTGGCGGGCCAACTGGTGGATATATCGCTGAGTGGCGCCTCCATTTCCTGTTCCGTTGCGTCATTGATCAAGCCCGGGCTGCGGGGGCAGGTGTGGGTCAATAAACTCGGCTGGCTGGATATCGAGGTCATGCGTCATCACGGCGAGGACCGTTTGGGCTTGAAGTTCATCGACCTTGACGAAACGCTTCGGCGCCGGCTGATCGCGCGGCTGTTCAGTGAGGCGCCGATCAACGTGGTCGGCAAGGCTGAGCCAGGCCTGGCTTTCGGCACCTTGTTGCGGCGTTCGTTGCTCGGCGAAAAGCGCACGGCACCGCGTTCGCGGCGACCGGTCAAGGCGCCGTCCTATAGCTCACTGCCTGGATTACGCCCGATCAGCTTCCGTTCGCGTCAGCAACCACTGCCGCAAATMAGCACCACCCGCTCAGGTCTTTGGGCTTTCCTTCTCACTCCGTTACGAGCCTTGCTCGGCCAACGTTTGTAGGTGCGCCTCATGAACAGACGCTTATCCACCTCATGTTTCATGTCGCTGTTATTGCTCGGCGGTTGTTCTCTGGAACCCAAATACGAGAAACCAGAGGCGCCGATCGACCAGCAATGGCCAGCCAGTTCGGCCAGTGACTGTTGCAGCGCCAAGCAGGCGTTCGACAAGGATTGGCACGGCTTCGTGCTCGATGACCGACTGCGCCAGTTGATCGACCTGGCCTTGAAGAACAATCGCAGCCTGCGTCAGTTCGAGGCGGGCGTCGAGGAGGCGAGGGCAGGGTACGCCGGTGCCGAATCCGGGCTGTTTCCCTCCATCGGACTCAACACCTACGCCGGCCGCAGCAAGTTTCCGTCACAGGTCAGGACGCAGGGAGGCGGCGTCAGTTCAGGCAGCACGTCCAACACCTTTCAGGCCAGCGGTGGCTTCACGTCTTACGAGTTGGACCTGTTCGGGCGCATCCGCAGTCAGCGAAACGCCGCAGGCGCACGCTTCGAGGCGACCGAGGCGGACTATCAGACGGCTCGCCTGGCGTTGATCGGTGAGGTGGCCAGCACCTGGCTTAGCCTCAAGGCCAATCAGAATCTGCTCGACCTCGCACAGAACACCTACAAGTCCCAGGACCACTACGGTGAGTTGTTGCGCAAGAGCTATAACCTGGGCTCCAGTGCTCAAATCGATGTTCACCAGGCGGATGCGCAAACCAACACGGCGGCGGTTCAGATCAACACGTACCGCATGCAGGTGGCGCAGGACATGAATGCGATGCGCGTGTTGGTCGGGCAGCCGGTGCCTGTTGGGTTGTTGCCCACTGGCGTGCTGGGGGAGCAGTTGGCAACCGCCGATGTGCCCGCCGGGTTACCGTCGTCACTGATTGCGCGGCGGCCCGACATCATGTCGGCCGAAGCCTCGTTGCGAGCTGCCAACGCGGACATCGGTGCAGCCCGCAGCGCTTATTTCCCGACCTTTTCGCTGACGTCGGCGGTGGGCGGCCTGACCGGTGACTTTTCGCGATTGTTGAGCGCGCCGGCCGAGTTCTGGTCGGTGGCTTTGGCGGGGTCGTTGACCCTGATCGACGGCGGTGCGCGAAAGGCGCAGGTGGACGCCAGCCATGCGCGGTTCAACGGGCAGACGGCGGCGTATGAAGCCACGGTGCAGAACGCTTTCCGCGAAGCAGCCAATGCCCTCAACGCCCGCCAGGAGATGCTCACCCAGGTCGACTATCAGAAGCGTCTGGTAGCGGATTATCAAGCAGCCTACCGACAATCCCGATTGCGTTTCGAGGCGGGGATGGACAGCTACTTTTCGACGATGGACGCGCAGCGTTCGTTATTCGACGCGCAGCAGAAGCTGACGCAAATGGAATTGGCGCGGGAGATCAATCAGGTGGACTTGTACAAGGCGCTGGGCGGGGGGTGGAGTCAGTCGGTGAAAATGGCGAATCGATAAACTGTGTTGTTCCGGCGGACCTCTTCGCGAGCAGGCTCGCTCCCACATTGGAATGGCGGTGTGATCACGATTGTGTGAACGCCGCTGAACCTGTGGGAGCGAGCCTGCTCGCGAATTCGATCTAGCGGGTGCCGCCGACTACAGCAGCCTGCGCAGTCCGCAACTCATGCCGGTTGCCACGGAACAGCACCAGCGTTGCGATCAGGCCAAGCACTGCCGCGCCGCTCAACCAGATACCCGGTGCGGCCTTGTTGTCCAGCACGTGGATCAGGTAGGTACAGGCCGCCGGGGTGAAGCCGCCAAAGGTCGCGGTCGCCAGGCTGTAAGCCAGGGAGAAACCGGTGGTGCGGACTTCAATCGGCATGATTTCGGTCAGGGCCACCACCATGGCGCCGTTGTACGAGCCATAGAGGAACGACAACCACAACTCGACGATCAGCAGATGGCTGAAGCTCGGGTTGGCGACCAGCCAGGATAGCGCCGGGTAAGCCGTCAGGATTGCCAGCGTGGTCGCCGCCAGCAGCAGCGGCTTGCGCCCGATCTTGTCCGACAGGGCACCCATCACCGGCAGCCAGAAGAAGTTCGACAGACCGATACACACGGTGACCAGCAACGCGTCGAAGTCCGACAGGTGCAGCTMGGCTTTACCGAACGTCGGGGTGTAGGCGGTGATCAGGTAGAACGACACGGTGGTCATGATTACCAGCGCCATGCCGGCCAGCACGATGCCGAAGTTCTGACTGATCGAACGGACGATATCTCTCAAGCTTGGGCGATGTTTACGCGCCTGGAATTCCGGGGTTTCTTCCAGCGAGCGGCGAATGATGAAAATCGCCGGCACGATCATGCAGCCGATCAGGAACGGTACGCGCCAGCCCCAATCACCCATTTGCTCAGGGCTCAGCCAGTGGTTGAGGCCCACACCCAGCAAACCGGCAAACACTACGGCGGCTTGTTGGCTGGYGGACTGCCAGCTGACAAAAAAGCCCTTGCGGCCAGGGGTAGCAATCTCGGCCAGGTAAACCGACACACCGCCCAATTCCACGCCCGCGGAGAAGCCTTGCAGCAAGCGGCCAAACAGTACGATCAGCGGCGCAGCGACGCCGAGGGTCGCGTAACCCGGCACACAGGCAATCAACACGGTCCCGGCCGCCATCAGCGCGAGGGTAATGATCAGGCCTTGGCGACGGCCGTGACGGTCGATGTAGGCGCCGAGAAAGATTGCACCGAGTGGACGCATGAGGAAGCCGGCACCGAAGGTGGCCAGTGACAACATCAGGGAAGCGAAAGCGCTGTCGGCAGGGAAGAAGGTTTTGGCGATGGCCGTGGCATAGAAGCCGTAGACCATGAAGTCGAACATCTCTAGGAAGTTGCCGCTGACAACGCGAAATATCGCTTTGCCTTTGCCCGTAGTCGAGGCCATTTGATCTTACTCACTTTGGCTGTCTTATTAGAAATCCCTGGTCTTGAAACATCCTTACTGACGGGGCTGGTCTGTGCCGGTACCTCGAACAGTTTTGTAACGATATGTGTAAGACGAACGGTAGGCAACCAATAGTTAGTGTGCTGCTTAAACGTTATAGCCATGAGCCAGCCCTCTCTCACAGTTCTATCGCATAATGGCGGGCCTTGGCGTTCTGTCGGGGGAACTCTTTGGGGAGGAGTGCGCGTTGTTGAACTGGCGATCGGGTGTTTTCGTGGCGCTTGTCGGCGCCTTGTCAGGCTGCGGTAATGGCGACACTCTGGAAAGCTTTGGCGGCCCGACCATGGGCAGCACGTATTCGGTCAAATACATCCGCCATCCGGGGACTCCCGGGCCGGTCGAGGTGCAGAAGCAGGTCGAGTTGATTCTGGCCGAGATCGACCGGCAGCTGTCGACCTACCGCAGTGATTCCGACATCGAGCGATTCAATGGTTTGCCGGCCAATAGTTGTCAGCCAATGCCGGCRCCGGTCTTGCAGTTGGTCAAGGTGGGCGAGCAACTGTCAGAGACGAGCGACGGCTCCTACGACCTGACGGTGGAGCCGCTGCTGAACCTTTGGGGATTCGGCCCACAATCGCGCGATGAAAAAGTCCCAAGCGCCGAAGCCTTGGCTCTGGCCCGACAACGCGTTGGTTATGCGCATCTGCGGATTGAAGGCGATCAGCTATGCAAGGACGCGCCGGTCGAGGTTGACTTCGGCAGTATTGGCGCCGGGTATGCCGTCGACAGGATCGCTGCGAAGTTGCAGGAAATGGGTATCGACAGCTTCATCGCCGATGCTACGGGCGAACTCAAGGCCATTGGCAAGAAACTCGACGGGTCGCCCTGGAAGATTGCGCTGGAGGAGCCACGCGATGACCAGCAGGTTGTCGAGCGGGTGATCACGCTGGACGGCAACGGTGTTTCGACCTCAGGCGACTACCGCAATTACTTCATGCAGGATGGCCGGCGCTATTCACACACGTTCGATGCCCGAACCGGCGCGCCGATCACCCATACCCTGGCGTCTGTCACGGTGATTCATCCTTCGACGCTGATGGCCGATGGCTTATCGACGCTGTTGCTGATTCTTGGCCCCGAGCGCGGCTGGGACTACGCCGAAAAGCATGATGTCGGTGCATTTTTTGTGATTCGAGCCGATACAGGCTTTGTCACGCGAACCAGTCAGGCTTTTGATCGCCTGAGTGCCGAAAAAGCCAAGTAAATACGGTGTGATGGACACTCATTGTTGGTGTTGTAGTGCAGGCAAAACTAGCCTACGACGCGACCAAGGGTTAATGTGCGCGGCGTTGACGCTTCTATAGACTGTGTCCGGGTTCTCGACTGACCCCAAATTGTTCCTTCATGCCGCAAGACCGGCATGATTTAGCCGCAGGTGCCAACGGGGTGCCGCGGCCTGTTCTGAGGAGTACGCATGGCTGTCTACAACTACGACGTGGTGGTGTTGGGTTCCGGCCCGGCGGGAGAAGGCGCGGCAATGAACGCCGCCAAAGCAGGGCGCAAAGTGGCGATGGTCGATAGTCGTCGCCAGGTCGGCGGCAACTGCACCCACCTTGGCACTATCCCGTCCAAGGCCTTGCGTCACTCGGTCCGGCAGATCATGCAGTTCAACACCAACCCGATGTTCCGGGCCATTGGTGAGCCGCGCTGGTTCTCGTTTCCGGACGTACTGAAAAGCGCCGAAAAAGTCATTGCCAAACAAGTCGCCTCGCGCACCGGTTACTACGCGCGCAATCGGGTCGACGTGTTCTTCGGCACCGGCAGCTTCGCTGACGAGCAAACCATCGAAGTGGTCTGCGCCAACGGCGTGGTCGAAAAACTGGTGGCCAAGCACATTATCATCGCCACCGGCTCGCGTCCGTATCGCCCGGCCGACATCGATTTCCACCACCCGCGTATCTACGATAGCGACACCATCCTCAGCCTCGGCCACACCCCGCGCAAACTCATCGTTTACGGCGCCGGCGTGATTGGTTGCGAATACGCCTCGATCTTCAGTGGTCTGGGCGTGCTGGTCGAACTGGTGGATAACCGCGGTCAGCTGCTGAGCTTCCTCGACTCGGAAATCTCCCAGGCGCTGAGCTACCACTTCAGCAACAACAACATCACCGTGCGTCACAACGAAGATTACGATCGCGTTGAAGGCGTGGACAACGGTGTGATCCTGCACCTCAAGTCCGGCAAGAAGATCAAGGCCGACGCCTTGCTCTGGTGCAACGGCCGTACCGGTAATACCGACGCGTTGGGTCTGGAAAACATCGGCGTGAAGGTCAACAGCCGTGGCCAGATCGAAGTTGACCAGAACTATCGCACCTGCATCCAGAACATCTACGGCGCAGGCGACGTGATTGGCTGGCCGAGCCTGGCCAGTGCCGCCCACGACCAGGGTCGTTCGGCCGCTGGCAGCATCGTCGATAACAACAGCTGGCGTTTCGTCAACGACGTACCGACCGGGATCTACACCATTCCGGAGATCAGCTCGATCGGCAAGAACGAGCAAGAGCTGACCCAGGCCAAAGTGCCGTACGAAGTCGGCAAGGCGTTCTTCAAGAGCATGGCGCGTGCGCAGATCGCCGGTGAGCCGCAAGGCATGCTGAAGATCCTGTTCCACCGCGAGACGCTGGAAGTGCTCGGCGTGCACTGCTTCGGTTACCAGGCATCGGAGATCGTCCACATCGGTCAGGCGATCATGAACCAGCCGGGTGAACAGAACACGTTGAAGTACTTCGTCAACACCACGTTCAACTACCCGACCATGGCCGAAGCCTATCGGGTAGCGGCCTACGACGGCCTCAACCGGCTTTTTTGAGCGGCTCCGGCCGGTGGCCTGAGCCGGCCGGGGAGACCGATTTCAGCAATTCTCGAGCGTGGCGCTGGCCAAACCGGGAAAGTCTGTAATCAGGCTGTCAACGCCGAAATCAGCGAGCCTGCGCATCAGCGCAGGTTCGTTGACTGTCCATACCGACACATGCAGGCCTTGTCGCTGCGCCTTCTGCAGGCGTTCCGGCGTACACAGGGTCCAGTTCAGCGCAAGAATCTCACAGCCATAGCTTTGCGCGACCTTCAACGGGTCGAGCCAGGCATATTCGGCGACCAGTCCACGCGACACATCCGGAACCAGATCCACTGCGGCCTTCAGCACTTCGCGCGAGCTCGAGGTGATGGTGACCTTGTCCAGCAAGCCAAACCGCTGCGCCATTTCGCGAATCGCCAGCACCGTCGTCGCCGCGCGCATGCGCGAAGCGCTCTTGACCTCCAGCTGCCAATGCTCGAAGTCGCATTTTTCGAACAGCTCTTCCAGCCGTGGAATCGGGCAGGGCTTGATCCAGCCCGGACCACCCTTGCGCGCATCGTAGGTCACCAGTTCTGCCGCCGTATGCTCGACCACCTTGCCGCGACGCTCGGTGGTGCGCTTGAGCGTCGGGTCGTGAATGACCATCAACTCGCCGTCCATGGACAGGTGCAGGTCCAGTTCGCAACGGCGTACGCCGTGCTTGAGGCATTCCTGGAAACTGATCAGGGTGTTTTCCGGTGCTTCGCCTTTGGCGCCGCGGTGGCCGTAGATTAGGGTCACGGGTCTTCCTTAATTAATTGCCTGATTCGTTTTGCTCGCGTGCCAGGCGTCGCTCATGCGCCTGTCTCTGCAAGATATAGCGGGCCAGCAGCTGTCGTTGCGCATCGGTCAGGGCTTCGAACTCGGTGCCAATCTCGAAGGTGCCGAAGCTTTCCGGTTCACAGTGAGTGACCTTGGCCCGCAACAGCAGGCCCAGCGCTTGCGGCATCAACAACAGCTTGATTGCCACATGGCTGCCGGCCGGGTAGGCGAGGTGGTGCTCGAACTCGATGCCGCCTTCCGACAGCACCACGGGCTGCGGCTCACCGAACTTGCCGAGCACGGTTTGTGCCACGACCTGACTCAGCAGGTCGATGCGCTTGTTCATGACCTTCAGATAGTTGGCGGTGTTTCGGTCCCGCTCACTGATCTGGCGCAGCAAATGCTGCGACTCGAATTCGCTCAGGTGCAGTT
>NZ_JBFTLU010000152.1:0-9193 GCF_056396605.1 Pseudomonas sp. 05T35 | reverse complement strand
TCAATAGCCTACAAACTCACATCTCGCCATCGCATCCGATCTTGGAGGGTGGCGCCTACTGAAAGCTCGGCACGCTTTGCCAACATGTCGCGACCAGAAATCGTTGTGACTGAAGATTGGTTCGATGTTGAGTATTACATCGGCGACGCCCGCCACTGGGTGAAGACAGTCTGGGCAGCCACTCGCAGCCAAGCCAAGTACAAGGCTTACGAAGACCTGCAAGACAACGGCTGTAGCTCGAAGGCCATACGCTACACCGGCCCAAAGGATTAACTGGCCATGAACAGCGAAGGTGAGCCCCCCTGCATCTCAACCTGAGCGCCTATTACCCAATTCGGTGATCACCCGATTGAGTGGCGTTTGATGTGGGCACTCCAACCTTTCAGGGTATTCGTACCCTGGTGCTGCTGGTATTGGTGCTGGCGCCGATCAGGTCACCAACGTGTTCGACGATCACGGTCCATTCGTCGCAGGCGGCGTTATACCAGGCTTCGGCGAGTATCGCCTCGGACGCTGAAGCAGACTTCTGGAGCTTGGTGATGGTGTCCAGGAGTTCTCCCGCGAATGCCGTCCACCCGGTACGGAGCGAGTCGAGCGCGATGGCTATGCGGTTCATGTCGCCGAGCACCATGCCCGTGGATAACGTGAGGCCGTTCAAGGTGACAATCACCTGATCATCGGTGCTGAGTTCAGTCTGGTCACCTGCTATTGTCTGCTGATAGCCACTGATCTGCGTTTGCATCGAGGAGATCAGCGTTTGCGCCTCGGCGATCGACGCCACGCCAATGCCCGCCAGGATCAGCGACGCGCCTCCCGTGAAGGGTGTGAGCAGGACGCCGAAAATCGTCTCGATAATGCCACTGGTCCGTTTCGACTCTGCCTTGGATATCGCATCGCGGTCCGCCTGGATCTGCGTGTTCAGGGAAGCGATCTGCGCGTTGATGCTGGTGATCTGGGCCTGTAGCCGTTGCTCCTCAGCCTGCACCGCGCCGATGGTCGCTTGCATGTTCTGATGGGGGGTCTGCATGTTGACTTCGAAGGCCTTCAGCTTCGTCAGATAATCACCGCTTTGCGAGACAATCGACTGGATCGGCGGCTGCAACGCTTGTAGTGCGCTGACGAGCTGAGCCTGGGCGCTGTCGGAAGGGCTTTTTATCAGTGCAGCCAAAAGGGCCTGGATCTGCGGTGCACCGGCGGTAAAGGCATTGCCTGCCTGCTGGATCGTCTGGAGCACTTGCGAACTGAAGTAGAGGACACCGCTTTGCCGCCAGTCGAGGACAAGGTCCTCTGCCGCGCCGAGTTCGGCGTCGAGTTGCGGATACCAACTGGAGCTGACACCCGCGATCTGGGCCTCGACGACAGCCTGGCACGAAGCGTTGAGGAGCACGACGGCTGACATCGCCCCGTCGATCTGCGCATCCGCAGTCTTGGCACTTAATGGCATCAATAACTCCTTAATGAATGAGTACTGCGCGGCACATTGCCGCGCAGTATCTGTTCGATCACGCGGCCTGAGAGGTGATCTTGCCGTCCATGTCCATCTGGGCGGTGGGCATGTTGATCTGGGTACCCTGCAGTGTCGTGGCGAAATCAATGGCGAGCTGCCACTCGTTCGCCGCCGCATTCGTGAACGCCATTTCGAGCAACGTGCTGAGTGCTTTGTCGGCTTTGGTCAGATCGTTAATAACGCCCTGCAAATCGTCGTGGAACCCGGCCCAGCTCGTGCGGAAGTCAGAAAGTGAGCTCTCTGCCTGCACCATGTTGCCGACCGCCTGATTTGCCGATGTCGCAAGCCCCTGGAGCGCCACAATCTGTGCCTGATCGGAGGACTTTTCCACCTGGTCTGCCGCAATCTGTTGGAAGTCAGAGTTGATCTCACTCTGAAACTTCGACCACTCAACCGCACCGCCGACAATCCCGGCTACGGCAACAGCGCCTACCACGAGGCTCGCGCCACCGGAAACAGGAGCCAGCGCRAGCGCGACAACGCCCAGAAAGATGCCGACGCCGACGGCGATCTGCGCATCCATCATGTACTTGTTCAGTTGAGTGATCGTATCGTTGAGGTTCTGGATTGCCGTATTCATCGCATCGATATCGCTTTGAAGCGCGACCTCGGCGTTCTGGATACTGCTGGCGCCGCTCGACAGATTGTCGTGCGCCGTCTGCAACCGGTCTCCCCAGGCCTTCAATTGAGCACTGGTTGTATCGACCGTGGCCAGGATCTCCGTTATCTGGCCCAACAGGCCGCCAATCAGCTGTTGAACCTGCTTGACATACTGGTTGTCCGCCCCCGACGCATTCGGATTGGCCTGACAAATGCTCACTATCTCGGCCGTAATAGCCTGGTACGTCGTGCCATAGTCGAGCACAGCCTGTGGAACACTCGCCGTCACCGAGGGCGCGATATTGTCGACCCAATCGCGGGCCACAGTTTTGGCGTCGTCGAGGTGAGTGCTGAGGGCGTCGTACCATGACGGCTTCGGATCGGGAGCAGTGAAGGTTGTGTTAAGGACGCCATGACATGCCTGAGTAATCAGGATGAGCGACAGGAATCCCTTCTGGGTCTTGGACTGAAGTGCCGGCTGCGGGGTTGGGTCAGACATTTTTACTCTCCTTAGTGAACCGCTGATACAGATCGGGTCCGTGCTTGTTGGGGATTGAGTACCACGGGCCTCCCTGTAGCTGTCTTGAACGTCGTCAGGGATGCGGCGAAACCGGCGATTGTCTGCCAGTTCGCAGCGGCGGTAGAGAGTGTCAGCAGATCGAAATAACCGGCTGGGTCAGCGCCATCGTTCAGCGCATCGATTGCCTGCTGCACACCTTGTGCCTGGTCGCGCCACATTTGCGAGAGCTGCGGCACTACATCGTTTATCGACCTGAAGGAAAGTTGCAGGTTGTAAAGAAGCTGCAGGACCGACTTGGTCGCTGCGGCGGCCTGAGCGGCCTGGCTCGCTTCGATTTGAAGCTCGGCGATCTTCTGCAAGGTCGCCTGGACTTCTGCGGAGCCTTCGACAAGGTCGGCGAAGAACCGCCCGATCGTGATCGCAGACGTCAGGAAGGAAAGAAACGGAACGCCTTCAGCGCCGTCGACCGCGACATCGTAGACGATGCTCACGGACGTGGAGACGACGCCTTTGCCGTCGCTGATCGAGCCGCTCGTGATAGCGTCCCCGAGCGATCCGACCAAGTCCTCAAGTCGCGCGAGTTCGGCCGCGATCTTCACCATCTGCTGCTCTTCCGCGGCCAGAGACTCCCATCCCTGATCAATACTCGCCTCAAGGAGCGGCTGGATGTCCGAGAAAGTATCGAGCTGCTCTTTCAACGCAACCCCGGCCGCATCAGTTGCCACCGCTGCGGCCTGCAGTTGCGGTATCAGCACTTGGCCAAGCACCTGCACCCACTGCGACGCAGTGACGAGCTGGCCGTTCTTTTGCAGGCTGGCGATCGAAGCAAACGTCGCATTATAGGTAGCGAACTGATCCAGAATCGGCGCCCAGATCGAAGGTTTCGCCATGATCCAGCCACCACCCGCAGCCGCCAACATCGCCACCCGGTTTCGCACGGAAGCGAGCCAGTCAGGATCCTCCGTGAGCTTCCCGATGAAGATGGTACGGGTCGTGGCACAATAGTTGTCGATGCTCACGACCTCGTTCAGCGCCGCAACCAGTAACGTCTTTGCGAAGTTGACAGTAGGACTGAGCATCAGGCAGTAATCACAAGGAAGGGGTCAAAGGTTTTGGAAGTTCCGTCCATGGTCAGCACCACCGAATACTGCTGCTGGCTGCTGGTTCCCTGAGCCTCGACGCGCCCTTCCCAGTAAACACCGTTCGGGTTTTTGTACTGGCTCGGCACACACACCTTGTCTGTAATCATCTGGCCGGTGAACTGGGTGATGCTGACGTCGCTGGACGGTGAAACCGGCACCACGCTCCAGGTAATCAGTTGCCCGTCCTGGCATGCAGTCTTGAGCTCAACCTGACCCTCATTGCCGGAACCTACATATTTGTTGGTGTCGACAAGGTAGACGTTATCTTGCAGGTTTCCGGCGAGCGCAGCTTCCACGTCGACGACGATCAGTACATCGATGGTTTTTAAAGTCATTACTTTCTCCAAGGTAGCCGCGCACCGAGGTTCGGCGTCAGGCAATTTTCAGATTTGAGTTCAAAGACATGGATTTGCCGCCGACCGACAGGGTCACGGTGTAAGCGAAGGAAGCGAACTGCTGTCTGGATTGCACCTGGCCGGACCAGAATTGATCGCCTTGAGGCCCGTTTGTGCTCGGTCTACAGATGCCACTAGACACCATGTCGCCCGAAAAACCGGTGATTGCCACCTCGGCACTGGGGTCGATGGCGGTGACGCTCCAGATCACCACTTGTCCGTCCTGACAGACGGTGTTGAGCGTGGAAGTCCCCTCGCCCCATGATCCGAGGTAACCCTTGGTATCGACCAGATAGGCATTGTCCATTGCGGACCCGCTAGCCAGTGCACCATCGGTATCTATAACGATCAGCGCAGATATAGAGCTCATTCCAAGGATCCCTCCCACTACCGCTTTCCTGATGGCAGACGCCGTACAAGGCGACAGGGTCGATGCCATCGGCTGGGAGACTAGACCCGAGATCAGCTTGCCGCAAACCGATAATGTTAAATTGCTATGACTGTGTGAAATTTCAGGCGTAGCGACCGGCGAATGGTTGCAGTGCTGCGTTGTTCAACCCTTTTGATTAAAAGCTGGCGAGAGCATGGCCTGCCTGGCTTAAAGTAAAAATCGCAAAACGAAAAAAGAGGCCGAAGCCTCTTTTTAATACCACCGAGTCGAGTAGGAGGCGTCTTCACAGCCGCCCCTCGAACGATGGCCCCGCCGCCACATGGGCATGGGCTGACTCGGGGGGCGCGGTGAGCAGCTACCTTGAGCTAGCCGGGGCTTGGGTGCATCCGGTGCGCTTTTCCTATCTAAACCTGCACTTCAGTATGTTGGACGACCTCATAGAGCGCCCGAAATCGATCGTCTAAACTCAGGGTTGAGCTTGAGGGTTCAGCCATGTGCGGACGACTTTCGCAATACAAGGGTATCCACGACTTCGTGGCGGCGCTGAGCATGCCCAATGCTCTGGTCAACACCGTTGGCGACCAGCCGCTCGAGCAGTACAACGTCGCCCCCACAACAAGGGTCGCACTCTTTCGCCAGGAGGGCGACACACTGCGCGCCGACCTGGTCAGGTGGTGTTGGCGACCGCATTGGGCAACCGATCAGCCAGCGAAACCGAACGGCAGAGTCGAAAAGGTAGCGCATAGCCCATTCTACCGGGCGATCTGGCCACACCGAGCCATCACCCCCATCAACAACTGGTTTGAATGGGTCGATGAGGGCGGGCCGAAGAAGCAGCCCTATTTGATCCGGCATCGGGACGGCTCACCGATCCTGTGCGCTGCTATTGGCCAGTTTACGACCGGCGAACACGCGCCTAGCGAGTATGACGGCTTCGTGATCATCACTGCCGATTCGGCAGGCGGCATAGTGGACATCCACGATCAACGTCCGGTAACACTGGCGCCCGAGGTAGCACGGGAATGGCTCGACCCGGCCACACCCAAGGAGCGCGCCGAGCATATGATGATTCAACAGGGAGAGCCGTCCGAGGCCTTCGAATGGTTCAGGGTCGACGCAGCCATTGGCAATGTGCGCAACCAAGGCGCGAGCCTGATCAAACCGATTTGATGGGCATTTTTTTAATCGGAGAGCAGATTGCCGGGCTTTCACACCGTCTGTGCAGGTGCCTTTTTTTAGCCTGGTGTTTATGCAAAGTCGAAGCCTTGTAAAACCACTCGATGTAGTCAACGATGCAATTGGCTTTCGTCCCATGTTTTGTGCCATGGCACCCTGCCCCACTTCCTGAATGTTCAGGACCAAAGTTCACGGACTTTATCCACGAAAGACCTGATGACAGCAGAACCGACTATCCTTTCGGATAGTGAACGCTGCACTCTTGGCAAAAAGGGACGCCATGCCAAACCATGATCGCGCCATCGGCTCCAGACCCGACATCACATGCGGTGATCGAACCTGTCTGATCAGGCCCTGGTTACTCTGGATGGCTTCAATTACGGTTTTCTGTCTTTTCACGGCAACTCCCGGATACGGGCAGAACCTGCCAACTGCAGCGGGTGTCGAAAACGCCACGGTTACGGTGATTCAAGCGCAGGAAATCGTTTCCAGGGCCACCCTCGAAGCCGTTCGCTGGAGCGGCCCTGAATCCGGCCCGCAAGCCCTGAAGGGCAAGAGCATCGCCCTTGTCGCAGAAGATTTGCGTAACGGAGGAATTCTCGGTGTCGCGCAGGGCGCTCGGGAGGCAGCCAAGGCGATGGGCTGGACGCTGGAGATATTCGATGGCGCGGGATCATCGACCGGGCGCGCAAAGGCCTTTTCCGATGCCCTGGCAGCGAAACCCGACGGGCTCATTTTGTGCGGCTCCGATGCCCTTGAGAACAATGCGGCACTGATCCTCTTCGCCAACAGGAATGTGCCGGTGGTTGGCTGGCACGCCGGGGCACGCCCAGGGCCGATTGACGGCACTCCGGTGGCCATGAATGTCACGACCGACCCGCTCGAAGTGGCTCGCCTCACAGCCATGGCGGCAGTGGCACAGTCAAACGGACACGCCGGCGTGGTCATCCTGACCGACTCCAAGTACAGCATCGCCATGGCGAAAGCCAAGGCCATGGAAAACGTCATTCGGGCCTGTCGGGAATGTACGTTGCTGGAAGTGCGCGATGTCGCGATCTCCGATAGTGGCGAGAAGATGCCGGCGCTCACCAATGAACTGCTTCAACGCTATGGCAAGCGCTGGACCCACACGCTGGCCATCAACGATATCTATTTCGACTACTCGATTGCCTCATTGACCAACGCCGCAATACCCGGTGACGGCATCAGTCTGTTGTCTGCCGGTGATGGCAGCGCTTCGGCTTTCTTGCGCATACAGGCAAAAACCTACCAGACCGTCACCGTGGCCGAGCCGCTCAACCTGCATGGCTGGCAAGTGATGGATGAATTGAACCGGCTGTTTGCAGGTCAGCCGGTGAGCGGCTTCGTAGCGCCGATTCACCTGGTCAATGCCGACAATATCGCCTTCGACGGCGGGAAGAAATTCCAGTACGACCCTGACAATAGCTATCGAGAAATCTATCGCCACCAATGGAATCCCTGACATTGGACGTTACTTCCCGGCTCGGACGCCAGCTATTTCCGCAATCGCTACGCGCACAGTTCACACTGGCGTTTCTGACGCTGGCGCTGCTGATCCTGGCGGGTGGTGCAACGGCGGTCTACGCGTTGCGCACGTCAAACAGCGCCACTCGCCAGCTGACGGATGAACGACTGGTCCGCATGCAAAATGGGCAAGACATGCTGCAGCGTACCTTGCTGATCGAACGCCAGACCGATCAACTCCTGACAACCCGCTCCCCCGACTCCCTGCGTACAAGCTATGCGGCGACCGTCGAACAGCTTGAAGCCCTTGATCAGTTGGTGCAGCAGCTGACTGCCGCGAACAGTGGCGTGGCGATACTCGACATGTATCAGTCGAGTCAGATGTTTCGCAATACCGCCAACATCGTTGCGCAGTTGCGAGAAAGCCTGCTGCAAACCGAGGTCACCTTCGAGCAGACCCTGGAAGATCACACCACCCGGTTAACCGCGACCAAGACTCCGGTCAGCCTGGAACTGGCGGTGTTACTTTTCGATCTGCCGCAGGCTGTTGACAGTGATGCCGTGCAACGCCTGCGGATCCGATATGAGCGCCTGTCACGTACCGCAGGCAAGTTGCCCGACGCGGAGGTGGAAACGCCCGATCTCTTCTCCCTGCGCCTGAGGCTCATCAATCAGCACAACGTCATACAGCGGTTCAATGAGGAGCTGAAGAATGAGGCCGGGGTTCTGGTCGCGGTGGCCCGTGCGCAATCCAGTGCCTACACCGAAGACTATCGCAACGCCGTGCAACGCCTGGTCGAGGCCTCAAATCGTAGCCAGCAATGGGTGCTGATCATGTTGGGCGCCAGCCTGGTGTTCGCCTGGTTTGTGACCCGGGTCTTCATGGGCCGTCATGTGCTCGTGCGCCTGAATGAAATAAGCCGGCAATTGCGTCAGGAACACACTGACAAAACGCATTTGATGATGGCCGAACACGGGAAAGACGAGATCGGCAACATGGCTCACGCGGTGAATCAATTCCTCAAAGACCGACTACAGCTGGAAAAAAGAACGGTCCAATTGAGTATCGCCACAGAGCGGCTCGCCGTGCAAAACARCCGATTAGAGCAAGAAGCCRTCATCCGTGCCGGACAAGGTCRTGTCCTGGAGCTGATCGCCAGGAGCACCGAGCTTGCAGAAGTCCTCGASAGCCTGGCTCACCTGGTCGAGTCCCAACTGGACGGGATGATGGTGTCCATCCTGGTGCTGGATGAGGATGGCAAGCACCTGCTGCATGGGGCTGCGCCCAGTTTGCCGAAAGCCTATAACCAGCTCATTGACGGGATTGCGATCGGTCCGAACGTCGGTTCATGCGGCACCGCGGTGTATCGACGAGAACCGGTCATCGTCACGGATATCGAGCTGGATCCGCTGTGGGAAGAGTACCGTTCAGCCGCTGCGCCCTATGGATTTCGCGCCTGCTGGTCGACGCCGATTCTGTCCCATGAGCGAAAGGTATTGGGGACGTTTGCCTTGTATTCCAGCACCGTACGCAGCCCTAGCTCGACCGAGACGCGACTGATCGACATGGCGACACCGCTTGCCGGCATTGCGATAGAACGCCAACTGACCGAAAAACGCATTCGCTATATGGGCGACCATGACGCACTGACCGGGCTGCCGAATCGCACACTGCTCGAAGACCGTCTCAAGCAGGCAATACTTTATGCTCAGCGCTACAACCGCCAGGTCACAGTGGCGTTTCTCGATCTGGACAAATTCAAACTGGTGAATGACAGCCTTGGGCACAGTGCGGGAGACGAACTGCTGAAAACCGTCGCCCAGCGCATGCTGGAGTGTGTACGCCGCACCGACACCGTCGTGCGACTGGGTGGCGACGAGTTTGTGATCATCCTGTTCGACCAGCCCTCAGACCTCGACGGCGTTACTCCAGCCCTGCACAAAATCCAGGAAGCCATCCTGCGGCCAATTCAGCTC
>NZ_JBFTLU010000151.1:0-10507 GCF_056396605.1 Pseudomonas sp. 05T35 | reverse complement strand
AAATGGTGCTGGTCAAGAACATCGAGCTCTACTCGTTGTGCGAACACCACTTGCTGCCATTCATCGGCAAGGCCCACGTTGCCTATATCCCGAGTGGCAAGGTGCTGGGCCTGTCGAAAGTCGCGCGGATCGTCGATATGTACGCCCGCCGCCTGCAGATCCAGGAAAACCTCAGCCGGCAGATCGCCGAGGCGGTCCAGCAAGTTACTGGCGCCCTGGGCGTGGCGGTGGTGATCGAAGCCCAGCACATGTGCATGATGATGCGCGGTGTAGAGAAACAGAACTCGTCGATGATCACCTCGGTGATGCTCGGTGAGTTCCGCGAAAACGCGGCGACCCGCAGCGAGTTTCTCAGCCTGATCAAGTAATCCGCTGTACGAAGAAAACCGGCATTCATCGCCGGTTTTTTTTCGCCTGTGAAAAATCAGGTAAGCTGCGCGCCTTTCTTCATTCGCCCGTGAGGCTTATACCGTGTTAGTAAAAGCGCTTCGTGTCGGCCTCGGCCAGCTGATCATTTTCATCGACTTCCTCACCCGCCCGAGCAAAAAGAAGCGCCCCGCCGCCGCTCAGGCCCAGGTCGAAAACGCAGCGAAAGGCCTGACGCTGTATCAGTTCCACGCCTGCCCGTTCTGCGTGAAAACCCGCCGCACCCTGCGCCGCCTGAATGTGCCGGTGGCGTTGCGTGATGCGAAGAACAACGAACAGGATCGCCAGACCCTGCTGGAGCAAGGTGGCAAGATCAAGGTGCCGTGCCTGCGCATCGAAGAGAATGGCCAGACCACCTGGATGTATGAGTCCAAGGTGATCATTGATTATCTGGACAAGCGCTTCGCGGCAGCCTGACTTTTTGTAGTGATCTGACGGACGCCATCGCGAGCAGGCTCGCTCCCACAGTGGTTTTGTGTTGTGGATAAGTTTTGTGTTCAAAACAAATCCCATGTGGGAGCGAGCCTGCTCGCGAAGACGCCGGCACTATCACCACAAATCCCGGACAAAAATAAACCGGCCCATTCGCCGGTTTATTTGTTTTTGGCTTTCCCTTACGCCGCCTCCGCAGCCTGTGCCTGACGCACCACTCCAGCCAATCGTTTAAGCCCTTCGTCCAGCCGCGCCGGATCGATGTGGCTGAAGTTCAGCCGCAGATGCCCCGGATTGTTGTCCGGTTCAGAGAAGAACGGCTCTCCCGGCATGAACGCCACGTCCTGCGCCAATGCCTCGTTCAGCAAGGTCCGGGTGTCCAACGGCTGCTTCAGGGTCAACCAGAAAAACAGCCCGCCCTGCGGCACATTCCACTCGGCCAGATCGGAGAAATGGGTTTCCAGTGYCAACTGAAAGGCGTCACGCCGAACCCGGTAGAAGTCCCGCAGTTCACTCAGGTGATCGCGAAACTTCTCGCTGCCAATCCATTGCAACGCCTGCCATTGACCGACACGGTTGGTGTGCAGGTCTGCCGACTGCTTGAGTCGCAGCAGGTGCGGGAACAGGTCCGGGCTGGCGATCAGATAGCCGACGCGCAAGCCAGGCAGCAAGGTCTTGGACACGGTGCCGGTGTAGATCCAGCTGGCCTTCTTCAAGCGACTGACGATAGGCGTCGCGCTGCCGCCATCAAAGGTCAGTTCACGGTAGGGTTCGTCTTCGATCAGGGTCACGCCAAACTCATCGAGCAACGCTGCCACTGCATCGCGCTTGGCGTCGCTGTAGCGCACGGCCGAGGGGTTCTGGAACGTCGGGATCAGATAGATGAACGCCGGGTGATGTTTTTCCAGGCGCATACGCAGCTCCTTCAGGTCCGGGCCATCGGCCGCAAGCGGCACGGTCAGGCAGTCAGCGCCGAACAGCTGGAAGATTTGCAGCGCCGCCAGATAGGTCGGCGCTTCGAGCATGATCTCGGTGCCTTTGTCGATGTACAGCTTGGCCGCCAGATCAAGGGTTTGCTGGGAGCCGCTGACCACCAACACCTGACTCGCCTCACACGGTACGCCCAAGGCCCGGGCCTCAGCTGCCAGCGCTTCGCGTAATGCCGGTTCGCCTTCGCTCATGCCGTATTGGCCCATGGACAACGGCATGTCAGCCCACTCGACCTTCGGCAGCATGGCTTCGGCAGGCAGGCCACCAGCAAACGACATCACTTCCGGGCGCTGAGCCGCGGCAAGGATTTCACGGATCAAAGAACTTTTAAGGCGCGAGACACGTTCGGAAAAAGCCATGGGGGTCACCGGTAGCGAAGGCCAAGGAAATTAAGTCAAACTACTTGACCGAAATTACGACAGCGCGAGCAGATACGTCAATATGCTTGACCTTAAAAACCAGACCACCCAGCAAGCCGCCATGGAAGCGTTCTTCTTCGGCTACCAGGCCTTCACCGCCAAAGCCGACGAAATGCTCGAGCGGCGCGGTTTGAGCCGCGTGCATCAGCGCATCGTGTTTTTCATCGCCCGCTACCCGGCCCTGAGCGTCAAGGAATTGCTCGCGCTACTTGGTGTGAGCAAGCAGGCGCTGAATATTCCGCTGCGCCAATTGGTGGAGATGCACCTGGTGGACAGCGTGGCGTCAGCGACCGACAAGCGTAAACGCCTGCTGCAACTGACCGTCGACGGCGCGCGGTTCGAGGAGTCGCTGCGACGTGAGCAAGTGAAATTGCTTGAGCGAGTGTTTGCCGAGGCTGGCGAGGCGGCGGTGGATGGTTGGTTGGCGGTGAATAAGGCGTTGGGCGAAAACCGCTAAACCAGGCTTTTGTAGCAGCTGGCGAAGCCTGCGTCCGGCTGCGAAGCAGTCGTAGGGTTCCCCCCGATAAACCGTAGAGGTGGATTTTACGACCGCTGCGCGCTCGAACGCAGGCTTCGCCAGCTGCTACGGAACAGCCCTATCCCCTGCATATAGCTTTCCCTCCAGACTTTTCGTCTACAAAATCAAAAACATTATTTGCTTTATTTGTATACAAAAGCATAATCCGTTTCGTGCGAGTTCCTGACCAAGCGGTCAACAAATTCGCAAGTACCTCAAAGAGCCGCTGCCCACCTCATGTGTCCGGCTCTGGAAATAACAATAAAACTCTTGAGGAGTACTCGCTGTGGAAAGCCGCAAATCCGAAGCCTCGACGCTGGAACTCTCGCCGCCATTACGCACTGGCTGGCTGGAGCGCATTTTTAAACTCAGCTTGCATGGCACCACGGTGAAGACCGAGTTGATCGCAGGTATTACCACCTTCATCACCATGGCCTACATCATCTTCGTCAACCCCAACATCATGGCGGACGCCGGGATCGACCACGGCGCCGCCTTCGTCGCGACCTGCATCGCGGCTGCGCTTGGTTGCCTGTTGATGGGTCTGTACGCCAACTGGCCTGTCGGCCTCGCACCAGGCATGGGCTTGAACGCCTTTTTTACGTACACCGTGGTCGGCACCATGGGCTACCACTGGGAAGCTGCGCTGGGCGCGGTGTTCATTTCCGGTGTGTTGTTCATGTTCCTGACGCTGTCGCGCGTGCGGGAATGGCTGCTCAACAGTATTCCGGTGAGCTTGCGCTTCGCCATGGGCGCAGGCGTTGGCTTGTTCCTCGGGATCATCGGCCTGAAAACCGCCGGCATCATCGTCGCCAGCCCGGCCACATTGATCAAGCTGGGCAATCTGCGTGACCCTGGTCCGCTGTTGGCCGCCGTCTGCTTCCTGATGATTGCGGTACTCAGTTACCACCGCGTGTTCGGTGCAATCCTGATCAGCATCATCGCCGTGACTCTCGCCGGTTGGGGTCTGGGCCTGGTGCACTACAGCGGCATCATGTCGCCCCCTCCCAGCCTGGCACCGACCTGGATGGCCATGGACATCGCCGGCGTGTTCAACGTCAGCATGATCAGCGTGGTGCTGGCGTTCCTCTTCGTGCACATGTTCGATACCGCCGGGACCCTGATGGGCGTGGCGCAACGGGCAGGTTTGGTCGGCAAGGACGGGAAGATCGAAAACCTCTCCCGCGCGTTGAAAGCCGACAGTGCGTCGAGCGTGTTCGGGGCGATGGTCGGTGTGCCGCCGGTCACCAGTTATGTGGAAAGTGCTGCGGGTGTGGCCGCCGGTGGTCGTACCGGTCTTACCGCAGTGACCGTAGGTGTGCTATTTATTGCCGCGATGTTCTTCGCGCCGCTGGCTGGCATGATCCCCGCTTACGCCACCGCCGGTGCGCTGATTTACGTGGCCATGCTGATGATGAGCGGCCTGGAGCACATCAAGTGGAGTGAAGCCACCGACAGCATTCCGGCGATTGTCACGGCCATCATGATGCCGCTGACCTTCTCGGTTGCCGACGGTATCGCGCTGGGCTTTATCACCTACGTGGTGCTCAAGGCCGGTACGGGTAAACACAAGGAAATTTCCATCAGTCTTTGGGTGCTCTGCGCGATCTTTATCGCCAAGTTCATTTTCTTGTAAGCGGTACGCGTTTCAAACCAGCCTCACCCTGTCGGGTGGGGCTTTTGCACATAGGGAGGAAAGTGATGAGTCTGGAAACCTGGCTGCTGTTCAGCGGCGCTGCACTGGTGGTGATCCTGATCCCGGGGCCACTGTCGTTGCTGATGATCAGCAACAGTCTGAATTACGGTCTGCGGCGTTCTTACCCGGCGTTTCTCGGCGGCGTATTTGCCTCGATCTGCCTGCTCAGTGCTTCGGCATTGGGTCTGGGCGCCCTGCTGCTGGCTTCGGAGCAACTCTTCAGTGCGCTGAAAATTGTCGGCGCGCTGTACCTGTTCTACCTCGCCTGGCAAAGCTGGCAGCAATCGCGGCAGCCATCGACCGGCGCCGAAGTGCCCCAGACCGCGCCGACACCGCGCTTTCGTGCACTGTTCGGGCGCGCGTTCGTGCTGGGTGCCAGCAACCCGAAAGACATCCTGTTTTTCGCCGCTTTCCTGCCGCAGTTCTTGAGCACACAGCAGCCGTTTCTGCCGCAGTTGCTGATCATGATCGCCACCTGGACCGTACTGGATCTGTGCTGCAAGGTGGCCTACGGCCTCGGCGCTCATGGTGCCGCGCGGTACCTGCGCAGCGGCAAGGGCCAGAGCTGGTTCAACCGGATCAGCGCCGGGTTGTTCAGTGGCGCGGGTGCTGCATCGTTGTTGAGCCGCTAAGAGCATCGTCGGAACGCCGCCCGGAGCCGGCACAGACACCACAGGTTTTGTGAACGCCACAATCCAATGTGGGAGCGAGCCTGCTCGCGATGGCGCCGGCACAGACACCACATTTCTCAAGGCGAAAAAAAGCCCGCAGTGTGAGCGGGCGAAAGACCAAAGAAGCTATATGCGCAGTCGCTTCTGAGAAAGATAGCAGGGGAAAGTCCTAGCTTCCTCTGTAGGTCGAATAGCTGTAGGGCGAAATCAACAACGGCACATGGTAGTGATCCTGCTCTGCCGAGATGCCGAAGCGCAGCACCACCACATCCAGAAAGGCCGGCTCCGGCAGCTGCACACCGCGCGCGCGGTAGTAATCGCCGGCATGAAACTGCAACTGATAGACCCCGGAACGGTAGTCATCGCCTTGCAACAAGGGTGCGTCGCAACGGCCGTCGCTGTTGGTCAGTGCACTGGCGACCAATTCCAGCTGCGAACCCTCAACGCGGTACAACTCGACCTTGATCGAGCTGCCCGGGCAACCGTGTGCTGCGTCCAAAACGTGTGTAGTCAAACGTCCCATTGATTCTGCGCGCCTGCCTGCGTTTGCAGCAGTCAGGCCTCGCGCCTCCCGGAGTCAGTTAAAAAGGAGACCGCACCTTTTCGGAGCACGAAAAGCGGCGGCGAGCGACTGATTAAGACACTTTTCAAAAAAATTGTACACAATAAAAACGACATTTTTTACCACCACCTCCGCCATCCAAGGTTTCTCTGCAAATCCGACGCTGAACCATAAGATCAGAGGACCTTACATCCATTAGCTGACCACTCAGGCAGGTTTCTTGCAGTACTCCGAAAAGACGACAGTTGATGAAAAATGCAAAAAATCAGGCTTACAAAGTGAATATAAAGTTGTATACAATCAGCCCATCGCTGTGACGCCAGCCTGTCACCTGACCTTCAGGCCGCCACACATCCCTTATCGCGAATAAGCAACCCCGAATAAGAAGGAAGACTGCAGTGAGCGCTGACTACCCACGCGACCTGATCGGTTACGGCAGTAACCCTCCCCACCCACACTGGCCGGGCAATGCCCGCATCGCCTTGTCCTTCGTGCTCAATTACGAGGAAGGCGGCGAGCGCAACATCCTGCACGGCGATAAAGAGTCGGAAGCCTTCCTCTCGGAAATGGTCTCGGCGCAGCCGCTGCAAGGCGAGCGCAACATGAGCATGGAGTCGCTGTACGAGTATGGCAGCCGTGCCGGCGTCTGGCGGATCCTCAAGCTGTTCAAGGAATTCGACATCCCACTGACCATCTTCGCCGTGGCGATGGCCGCCCAGCGCCACCCGGACGTGATCCGCGCCATGGTTCAAGCCGGTCACGAGATTTGCAGCCATGGCTATCGCTGGATCGACTACCAGTACATGGACGAAGCGCAAGAGCGTGAGCACATGCTCGAAGCGATCCGCATCCTCACCGAAATCAGCGGCGAGCGCCCGTTGGGCTGGTACACCGGCCGCACCGGGCCGAACACCCGTCGGCTGGTAATGGAAGAAGGCGGTTTCCTGTACGACTGCGATACCTACGACGATGACCTGCCGTACTGGGAACCGAACAACCCGACCGGCAAACCGCACCTGGTGATCCCGTACACCCTGGACACCAACGACATGCGCTTCACCCAGGTTCAGGGTTTCAACAAGGGTGACGATTTCTACCAGTACCTCAAGGACGCGTTCGACGTGCTTTACGCCGAAGGTGCCGAATCGCCAAAAATGCTCTCCATCGGTTTGCACTGCCGCCTGATCGGTCGCCCTGCCCGCCTGGCCGCACTCAAGCGGTTTATCGAATACGCAAAAAGCCATGAGCAGGTCTGGTTCAGCCGCCGGGTCGATATTGCCCGCCACTGGCACGAAACCCACCCTTACCCAGAGGCTTCGAAATGACTGCCTTCCAGACCCTGAAGCCATCGACCCTGAGCCGCGACGCCTTCGTCAACGCCTTCGCCGACATCTACGAACATTCGCCATGGGTCGCCGAAAAAGCCTTCGACCTGGGCCAGGACGCGGCGATCGACGAGATCGAAACCCTGCACCAGCGCATGAGCGATATCCTGCTGTGTGCCGATCACGCCAGCCAGCTGGCCTTGATCAACGCTCACCCGGACCTGGCCGGCAAAGCCGCCGTCCAGGGTCAACTGACCGAAGCCAGCACCAACGAGCAAGCTGGCGCCGGCATTCACCAATGCACGAGCGATGAGTTCCAGCGCTTCACCGAGTTGAACGATGCCTACAAAGCCAAGTTCAAGTTTCCCTTCATCATGGCGGTAAAAGGCAGCAACCGGCATCAGATCCTCGCAGCATTCGAAACGCGCATTCACAATTCAGTCGACACCGAATTCAAATGCGCGCTGGCGGAGATCAACAAGATTGCGCTGTTCCGATTACTGACTCTTTAGCGAGCTGGGCCCGAGCGTGAATGAACGTGAAAAACGCCCAGGGTCCTGCAAGCATCCCAAGCCACTTTAATTAAAGGCAGACAAGAAGAATGAAAGCTTACGCCGTACCTTTCGAGAAGTTCGTCAACCTGGCCGACGCCCGCCTGGGCACCAAAATCATCTCGGTCACCGATGACTGGTTCGCTGATGCCAACCGCCTGTTCCAGCCGACCCCGGCCGTATGGAAAGAAGGCGTGTTCGATGACAACGGCAAGTGGATGGATGGCTGGGAATCGCGCCGCAAGCGCTTCGAAGGCTACGACAGCGCGGTGATCCGCCTCGGCGTGCCGGGCTCGATCAAGGGCGTAGACATCGACACTTCATTCTTCACCGGCAACTACCCGCCATCGGCCTCCCTGGAAGCGTGCTTCCTGGCCTCGGGCGAGCCGGACGAAAACACCCAGTGGACTGAAGTGCTGTCGGCGGTCGAGCTACAAGGCAACAGCCACCACTACCACGAAATCAACAACGACCAGGCCTTCAGCCACCTGCGCTTCAACATCTACCCGGACGGCGGTGTCGCCCGTCTGCGCGTGTACGGCATTCCGTTCCGCGACTGGTCGGCGGTGGGCGACAACGAGCAAATTGACCTGGCCGCAGCCCTGAACGGCGGTCGCGCCCTGGCCTGCTCCGACGAACACTTCGGTCGCATGAGCAACATCCTCAACCCGGGCCGTGGCATCAACATGGGCGACGGCTGGGAAACCGCCCGTCGTCGCACCCCGGGCAATGACTGGGTGATCGTCGCGTTGGGCCACCCGGGCGAGATCGAAAAAATCATCGTCGATACCCTGCACTTCAAGGGCAACTACCCGGACACCTGTTCGATCCAGGGCGCGTTCGTCAAGGGCGGTACCGACAGCCAGATCGAAACCCAATCGCTGTTCTGGCGCGAATTGCTGCCAGCGCAGAAACTGGAAATGCACGCCGAACACACCTTCGCCGAGCAGATCAAGGCCCTGGGTCCGATCACCCACATCCGCCTGAACGTGTTCCCGGACGGTGGCGTGAGCCGCTTGCGGGTACTAGGCAAAGTCGCCAAGTAAGCGGTGAAGCCAATCGCGAGCAGGCCCGCTCCCACATTGGATTGTGGTGTTCACAAAACCTGTGGGAGCGAGCCGGCTCCGGGCGGCGTTCCGACGATAGCAATAGACCAGACAACAACGAATTCAAGACAAGAAGACCAGCATGCGCACATTGACGATTGAACCGCTGACCAAAGAAGCCTTCGCCCCTTTCGGTGACGTGATCGAAACCGATGGCAGCGATCACTTCATGATCAACAACGGTTCGACCATGCGCTTTCACAAACTGGCGACGGTGGAAACCGCCACGCCGGAAGACAAGGCGATCATCAGCATCTTCCGCGCCGACGCGCAGGACATGCCGCTGACCATCCGCATGCTGGAACGCCATCCGCTGGGCAGCCAGGCTTTCATACCGCTGCTCGGCAACCCCTTTCTGATCGTGGTCGCGCCACTTGGCGATGAACCTGTATCAGGCTTGGTCCGCGACCAATAAGAGAAGGTCTGATCACTCGACAACAAGAGTGACAGGCGAGAGGTAAAGACTGTGGAAGCACATCTGTTGGARTGGCTGAACCTGAGCGTGCGCTGGGTTCACATGATCACTGGCGTGGCCTGGATCGGCGCGTCGTTCTACTTTGTCTGGCTGGAAAACAACCTCAATCGGGTCAACCCGAAAAACGGCCTGGCGGGCGATCTCTGGGCGATTCACGGTGGCGGGATCTACCACCTGGAGAAATACAAACTGGCCCCACCGACCATGCCGGACAACCTGCACTGGTTCAAATGGGAAGCCTACTTCACCTGGATGTCGGGGATCGCGCTGCTGTGCGTGGTGTTCTACTCCAACCCGACGCTGTACCTGCTGGCACCGGGCAGCAGCCTGAGCGGACCGGAAGGCGTGGCCATCGGTCTTGGCTCGCTGTTCATCGGCTGGTTCATCTACTCCTTCCTGTGCGACTCGGCCCTGGGCAAACGCCCTGCCCTGCTAGGTGGAATTCTGTTCGTGCTGATCATTGGCGCCGCTTACGGCTTCAGCAAAGTGTTCAGCGGTCGCGGTGCGTACCTGCACGTTGGCGCCATGATCGGCACCATCATGGTCGGTAACGTGTTCCGCATCATCATGCCGGCCCAACGGGCACTGGTGGCGGCCATCGCCGAGAACCGCACGCCGGATCCGGCACTGCCAGCCAAGGGCTTGCTGCGTTCACGGCACAACAACTACTTCACCTTGCCGGTGCTGTTCATCATGATCAGCAACCACTTCCCGAGCACTTACGGCAGCCAGTACAACTGGTTGATCCTGGCCGGGATCGCGGTACTCGCGGTGTTGGTGCGTCACTATTTCAACACCCGCCACGAAAGCCACAAGTTCGCCTGGACCCTGCCCGTCGCGGCAGTGGGCATGATCTGCCTGGCGTACGTCACCGGCCCAGCGCCAATGAACACCCCGGAAGTGGCCAAGGCACCGGCGAAGATCGAGTACCAGCCGCTGCCCGAAACCGCCCTCGGCGGTGGTAGCAAACCTGCTGAAGCAGCGCCTGCGGCCCCGGCTGCGGCTGCTGCACCCGCGCAAGCTTCGACAGCAAGCGGTCCGGACTTCAGCAAGGTACACAGCGTGATTCAGGAACGTTGTGCGGTCTGCCATTCGGCCAAACCGACCAGCCCGTTGTTCAGCGCGGCACCGGCCGGCGTGATGTTCGATACCCCGCAACAAATCCAGCAATTGGCCCCGCGKATCCAGGCCCAGGCTGTCGCCAGCCAGATCATGCCGTTGGGCAACATCACGCAGATGACCCAGCAGGAACGCGACCTGATCGGCGCCTGGATCAACCAGGGAGCCCGGACCAATTAAGTAGTAAAAACATCGCGAGCAAGCTCGCTCCCACACAG
>NZ_JBFTLU010000150.1:0-9274 GCF_056396605.1 Pseudomonas sp. 05T35 | reverse complement strand
GGTTGTACCCGGGCGGCCATATCGAACAGGGCGAAACCCCCGACGTGGCGGTATTAAGGGAGATTTTCGAAGAGACCGGCATCCGTGCCGAACTGCTCGGCGAGCGCGATGAGGCGCTCGCCGATGTCGAGACCGATGTCACTGTGYTGCACCAGCCGTATCGGGTGCTGTGCGAATACATCGATGACAAGCGCGGGCCGCATTACCACCTGGACTTGATCTACGTGTGTGCCACCCATCTGCGCTCCTGCCCGGACGACAGAGAGGTCGAGCACGCTCGCTTCTTCAGTCGTCAGGAGACGGCAGAGCTGAAGATGTTTCCCAACTTCCGGCGCATGGTGGATCGGGTCTTCGCGGACGATGCACTGTGGGACCTGGTTGGCATGAAGGTGTCGCCATGAACCTGCGAACCATCGTGCAAAAGGCGACTCACGGTACTGGCGACGATCTGCACGAGCTTGGACGAGCCCTGGGCTCGGGCCTGACCGGCACGTCGTCGATTGTCGAGGAGTACGAGGCGGCGCTCGCGGCGTTGTACGGCGTACGGCATGTGATTGCCGTGTCGTCCGGCGCAGCATCGGTGACGGCAGCGCTGGCCGGCGTCGACTTCCGGCCGGGCGATGAAGTCATCGTCGCCCCGACAGGCCCGATCTGTACGGTGCTGCCGATTCTGGCGCTGGGGCTTGTACCGGTCTTTTGCGATGTGGCACCAGACAGTTTTGGCCTTGACCTGGAGGATCTGCAGCGCTGTGTCAGCGAGCGCACCTGCGCGGTCATCGAGGTGCCGATGTGGGGATATCCGATCCGTTCGCACGCAACGTGGGCATTCCTGCGTGATGCCGGGATCCCGCTGATTCAGGACCTGGCCCATGCCCACATGACCCGGTTGAACGGCACGTGGCTTGCGCAGCATGGCGACATCAGCTGTTTCAGCACCCACGACTGCAAGTTTATCTCGACCGGTGAGGGCGGCTTCGTCATGACCGATGACGATAGTCGGGCCAGGCGCATTCGGGCTTACACGCGCTTTGGCAATCTGACGGGCGAAACCCTGGGCATCAATCTGAAGTTGGGTGGCCTGCAGGCGGCGCTCGGCCTGGCGCGTTCACGTCAGCTCGGGGYACACCTTGCACAACGCTTGCGTAACCGCGAACGGCTGCTCGGGTTGCTCGACAACCCGGCCTTTCGCGAGTTGCCGGTGGTCGCCGGCGGTGAGGTGAATGGTTATTCGCTGTTGCTGCAATCGGTAGGGCATGACGGTCGTCAGTTGGTGCACTACCAGCAACGGCATGGCATCGAGTCGGATATCGGCAAGTACGACAACCAGCCGTTGTACCAGTTGCCGTTGCTGGCCCGGTACCACCGCGACTGCCCCAACGCTGCCAGGTTGCTGCGCTCACTGACCACAGTGCCGTTGCATCCTGACCTGGTGGACGACGATCTGCATTACATCGCCAAGGTGCTCAATGACTACTCTCCTGCCTGACTCAGCGACCCGCGCGCGCCACGCGGTGGTGATTGGCGGCAGTGTGACCGGATGCCTGACGGCTGCGGTGCTGGCTCGTCGTTTCGAGCGAGTCACGGTGATCGAAAAAAGCGATTTCTACGACGAAACCGGTCCGCGCCAGAGTGTTCCCCAAGAGCATCACGTGCATTTGCTGCTGTTGCGCGGCAAGCAGATCATCGACCGCATTTTCCCCGGCATCCTGAGCGCACTCGAGCAGAGTGGCGCCCAGGTGGCGGACCTGGGACACGACGTGAAGTGGTACCAGGGCGGGCGTTGGAAGAACCGCTATCGCAGTGGCATTTATGCCCATTATTGCAGCCGGCGACTGATCGATAACCAGCTGCGTCGTTGTCTGGCGTCGGTGCCGCGGGTCGACATCCTATCGGGTACGCGGGTGACCCGAGTCGAGTTTTCCGGTGCTGACGACCAGCGTGCCGTGAGTGGCGTGATCATCGACGACGGTTCGGGTGAGCGCAGCATGTCCTGTGATCTGTTGGTGGATGCCAGCGGCAGGGGCACGCACATGCCCTCCTGGCTGAAAGAGGCGGGTTTCGGGACCGTGGAAAACAGCGTGGTCAAGACCGAACTGGGCTACGCCTCGCGCATCTATCGCCGCCTGCCTGCGTTTGCTGAGCAATGGCAAGTGCTGCTGGTGCTGCCAACCGCGCCGGCGCAGCGCTCGATGGGCGTCATCAGCCCCATCGAGGGGAATCGCTGGATGGTGACGACCGGTGGCTGGTTTGGCCACTTTCCCGGCAAGGACCCGGACGATTTTCTGCAAGCGCTGGCCGCACTGCCAGTGCCGGATATCCACGAGGTCATTCGCGATGCCGAACCGTTGTCGGAGGTCTTTACGTTCAAGATGCCCGGCAGCCGCCGCAGCCACTATGACCGCATCGAGCACTGGCCTGACGGTTTGCTGGTGGTGGGTGATGCCTTGAGCAGCATGAACCCGCTGTACAGCCAGGGCATGACGATCGGTGCGCTTGAGGCTGATTGCATTGATGTCCGTCTCGACGAAGTACTGGCGCGGTCGCTGAGTTGTCGTCAGTTGCAAGGCTTGTTGTGTGGCGTGGTCGATGGCGCCTGGAACATGGCCACGACCGAGGATTTCCGCTTTCCGGAAACCATCGGCAAACGCACCTGGCGCACCCGCTTTCATCATTGGTACGGCGCAGGGCTTGGAAAACTGTCAGCGAGCAATCGTCGTGCGCTCGAAACACAAATCGGTGTGACCAATCTGGTGATGGAGCCCAACCGGCTTTATACACCAGCGATTGCCTCTCGCATCGCACTCAATGCCATCCTTCCCGGGAACACTCGACAATGATCGACGATCTCCTGCATTTCTCTGGTATCGAACACGTGGTGTTCGACTGGAACGGTACCCTGATCGACGATATCGATCTCGCCGTCTCTGCGGTCAACCGCTGTGGCGAGCAGTTTGATGTCGCGCCCATTACCGCCAGCCAATACCGGGCCAAGTTCGATTTCCCGATTGCCGATTTTTATGCGGCGCTCGGGTTTGATCTCGAACGTGTGCCGTTCGCGACGATCGTTCAGCGATACCTCGAACATTTCGACACGAATGTCGCCCACTGTCCGCTGCACCCGGGTGTATTCGAGTTTCTCGACGCGGCCGGGCGTGCCGGCATCCGGGTGTCGATCCTGTCGGCGTCCCATTGCGATGTACTGGTCCAGACCCTTCAGGCCAAGGGCTTGCATGACCGTTTCGAGCACGTTGTTGGCCTGAGTCACAACCAGGCCACCAGCAAGGCCGCCGAGGCCGCCATCCTGCAAACGAAACTCGGCTCGCCACCCGCACGAACGCTACTGGTTGGCGACACGTTGCATGACGTTGACGTGGCGCGCTCGGTGGGCTGGCAACCAGTGCTGGTATCGACCGGCCACCAGGATAGCGAGCGCCTGCGGCGCAGCGGTGCACCCTTGTTCAAGGACTTGGGCGATCTGCTCGAACGCTTTGCACCTCGTGACACCCTCTCGACTGTGCAGAGGGGGGCCTGATCGTGACCACATCGCAGAGTGTCTTGATTTGCCTGATTGCCACGACGCTGACGTTGCGCGCGGTTGTCGCCTTCTATTACCGCGACAAGCTGCGCATCTTGCGTTTGCTGAAGCTGGTTCCACGGATTGAAGGGCGCAAGGAGCATTACTACCGGCCACTCGATGAATGGTTCGCGCCGCTGCCCTTTATCTGGACATGGCTGGATATCGTTGCCGGGGTTCTGCTTGCATCGATCTATCCAACGCCGCTGATGTGGCTGGCCGTGGTGCTCTGGAGTGGCGGGCGCCTGCGCGCACTGCAAGAGTTCGGTCACAACGCCGTGCATTTCGCGTTGTGCCCCAACCATGCCTGGCAATGGTGGTTGAGCAATATTTTCTATCAGTTCCCGGCGTTCAAGCGCGACATGCGCAGTCGTCACCAGACCCACACGCTGGAACATCATCGCAACCCCAATCACCCCAAGCTTGATCCCAACCGTGCACGGGTGCATGCCGGTGGTTATGTGGCCGGTATCTCGCCCGGAGGGTTCTACACGCTGCTGCTATACCCGCTGACACCGCGTGGTGCCTGGGTGAACCTGAGCACCATGGCGCGCAGCAGCCTGTTGAACCACTCGCGGCTGACGACGGTTGTACGGTGTTTGTGTGTGATAGCCGTCGCGGCGCTGCTCTATTGGGCGGGCGGCTGGAAGGGAGTGATGTTTGGCTGGCTGGTCMCGTTGCTGACTTCGTATCCGGTGTTCGCCTGGGTCTCGCTGCTCACCGAACACCGCTGGTTCATCGAGGGGGCTTCGAAAGATCGACGCGATCTCGAATACCTCGCAGGCAGGCCGACCGATTACTTCGGCCTGACAGGATGGTTGATCCGCGTGTTCATTGCGCCGACGTCCGATGCCTACCACCTGGCGCACTCGTTGTACCCCGGCGTGCGCTGGAACTATCTGCCGGCGATCGACCGGCACCTGAAAATCCATGAGCCCCGCTACAGCACCAACGCCAGTGAAGGCCTGTTGCTGCGCCGTGGCAGTGCACCGACCGCGCTTTCCGAATTGTATGAGCGTCTGGTGATTGCCGGACAAGAAGAGCCCACCCTGAAGACGAGAGGCAATKCGTGACTAATTCAACAGCATCCCGGCAAATTCAACGTATCGGCATCATTGGTGGCAGTGGTCTTCAACAATTGCCCGGGTTGGCAGACGTGCAGCAGGTCGACTGCGAAACCGCATTCGGCAAGCCGTCATCTCCGGTCACCCTCGGTACACTCAATGGTGTACCGGTGGCGTTCGTGCAACGCCACGGGATCGGGCACACGATCCCGCCAGCGTCCATCAACGTGCGCGCCAATATTGCCGCGTTGCGCAGCGTTGGCTGTACGCAACTGTTGTCGGTCAGTGCCGTGGGCAGCCTGACCCACGATGCACCACCGGGCAGCTTCGTGTTGATTGATCAATTCATCGATCGCACGATCCAGCGCGACAAGACCTTCTTCGGCCCGGGCCTGGTCGGCCACGTGCCGTTCGGCGATCCCGTCTGCGGGCGTATGCGTTCGGTGCTGGCGGCCAGTGCCGAAACAGCCGATGTGCAGGCGCGCAATGGCGGTACCTACGTGGTGATGGAGGGGCCGCAGTTTTCCACTCGTGCCGAATCCAATCTCTATCGTCAATGGGGCGGCACGGTGATTGGCATGACGGCCATGCCCGAAGCCAAGCTGGCGCGCGAGGCGGAGCTTTGCTACGCGATGATCGCCATCCCGACCGACTTCGATTGCTGGCATGAATCCCACGAGGATGTGAACGCAACGCTGGTTGCCCAGCGGATGGCCGACACCTTCTCACTGACCCGTCGCCTGGTCACCGAGGCGGTCTCGCAGCTCGGTAAGCATCACGGCGCCTGCCCGTGCGGATGCGACCATGCACTGGACACCGCCGTGATGACGGCCCCTGAGCGGCGTGATCCAGAGATGGTCGCGCGCCTGCTCACCGTCGCCCCTAACGCCACTCATCTGGGAACAAGATCATGAACCAGGCTATCGCCACCAAGGACCGGGTACGTATCCAGCACGTCGAAGTACTGTCGGACAACTGGTACGTACTGCGCAAGACCACCTACGATTTCCTGGGACGGGACGGGACCTGGCGCAACATGTCCCGGGAAACCTATGACCGGGGCAACGGCGCGACGATTCTGCTCTACAGCAAGCTGAAAAAAACCGTGGTCCTGACCCGGCAGTTTCGCTTTCCCGCGTTCGTCAACGAGCACGACGGCATGCTCATCGAAACCTGCGCGGGGCTACTGGATCGCGACGATCCGCATACCTGTATCCGCAAGGAAACCGAAGAGGAAACCGGTTATCGCATTGAAGAAGTGCGCAAGGTCTTCGAGGCGTTCATGAGCCCGGGGTCGGTCACCGAGCGCCTGTATTTCTTCGTGGGGGAATATTTCGACGAAGACAAATTGGGCGAGGGCGGAGGTGTTGAAGCGGAGGGTGAGGAAATCGAAGTGCTCGAATTGCCCCTCGACGATGCATTGGCAATGATCGAGACGGGGGAGATCACCGATGGCAAGACCATCATGCTCTTGCAGTACGCCAAACTGCACCGGCTACTGGATTGAGGCCGGGCATGACTGAACTTGTCGCCATCAGCTCGATGGAAAACGCCGAACTCGCCGAGTTCGTCGACGGTATTGCCTCCCACATCGGTATGCCCATACGCCTCACACGCTGGTCAACCGCAGAGTTGATCGAACGCGTGAAAACCGACACGGCCGGCGCCTGGGATCTGTTGCTGGGAACCGCAGCGACGGCGCTCCTTGACCCAGCGCTCGCCTCGCGGCTGCTGCCACTTGAACAGCTCGATTGTTCGGCGTTGCCGTCAGAGGCCGTCGCTGCAGATCGTCGCTGGTTCAGCCCGTCGGGTTTCGTGCCCGCATTCTGTTACGACCCGCGAGTGCTTGCCGAACACGGACTGGCGCCACCCCATAACTGGGAAGCGCTCAACACGTTGGCGTGGTCGCAACGCATCGCGCTGCCGGACCCGGCCCGATCGGGCGCCGGTTATCTGCATCTGAGTGCACTCCTGGAACATTACGGCGATGGGGCGTGGGAGATGCTTGCCGATATTGCCCGGCTGCAACCCTCGATCAGCGGGTCTTCCACGGCGCCGATCGAGGCCGTGCTCGAAGGCCGTGCGTGGGTCGGTGTGACGGTCTCGACCGCCGCGACCCGCGCTGCTCAGGAGCATCCGTCGTTGCGCTGGTGCGTACCCGACGACACGCGTCGCTATGAGTTCGAGGTCTTCGGCTGTCGAGCCGATTCACGCCAGGCGGCACAGGCCTTACAAGCACTGGCCTGGATGCTCTCGCCGGACGCCGCAGCGATCAGCCGGCGTTATGGCAAGGTTGTGGTGGGCGGTGTCTCGAGCGCCGGGCTGGCCGCGGTCGATCTGCGGGCGCTGGATGCGGGCACGGCCAGTCGCGCCAAGGTTGCCCGTTGCGCGCGATGGCATTCGCTTTTCGAAGGGGCGGCCGATCAATGACGGACATGGCGCGCAATGAATCGACAAGTCCGCTCCCGTCATCCCGAGACGCAGGGCTTGAGCGGCGCCCGTGGGCGATCTATCTGATGTTCGGGTTGTTCGGCGCCCAGCAAGGCATGCTCGGCCCGATCATGCCGTTCCTGCGGGCCGAGTTCGATCTGGACCTGCGCTGGACGGGCTTGCACTTCGCGGCGTATGCCTTGGGGCTGGTATTGATCGGTGTTCCGTATCGCTGGCTGGAGCGCCGGGCGTTGCGGGTCGGCATGGGGCGTATCGCAACAGGCTGCGTTGTCGTGGCCAGCGGGCTGTTTGCCGGGGCCAACGGTTTACCGATGACACTGTCTGGCAGCGTGTTGATGGGGCTGTCGGGTGGTCTGGTGATGGCCGTTGGTCAGGCCATGCTCGGCGTGCGCTATCGCCAGCATGCCGCCGCGAAACTGGTGGAGGCGCATGTGGTGGCTGGTCTCTGCGTGTTGGGAGGGGCGTTGCTGGTGGGCGGGGTTACGGCTCTCGGGCTGTCGTGGCGCACGGCTCCGCTGATCGTCAGCGCGTGTGCCTTGATGCTGTTCGCGGCGCCGCTGAAGATCCATCGCCCGGAACAATCGCCTGCCCAGGGAGGACAACCGACCAATTCCCCGGACACCTTGCGCCTTGCACGAATGACCCGCGCAAGCCTGTGGGCCCTGGTGCTTTTGGGGATTTCGGCCGAGTGGGGCGTTGGCTTCTGGGGCGCTGAATACATGAAGGCCCATGTGCAGATCACGGCATCCGTCGCTGCGACATTGATGAGCGTGTATTTCGCCGGCACCGTCTGTGGGCGTCTGGCCAGCAGTCACGCCTTGCGCCGGGTGAYGCCGTTGGTGCTGCTGACCGGCGTGATACTGGGGGCGATCGCAACACTGCTGGCGCTGTTTTTCATCCGGGGGATGGTGGCCACCGCGATCCTCACGTTCCTGCTGGGGGCCTGTCTCGGTAATTTTTTCCCGCTGATTCTCGGTTCTGCAATGAGAGTCGCCCCTGAGGCGAGTTCCGCACTCAGCACCCAGGCGTCGCAAGCGGTTGGCGTGGCGCTATTGCTGGCGCCGTTCCTGCTGGGGCTGCTGTCCGAGCGGATCGGGGTCGAGGCAGCCTTCAGCCTGCTGATCGTCTATCCCATTCTCATGCTGCCGTTGGTGCGGGGGCTGCGTGGCACCTCGCCCGCCGGCAACACGGCCATAAATTTACAGGAGTAAGGATCAATGGGCCTATCTGCACTGTTGTTCGACCTGGACGGTACACTCATCGACACCGATGAACTGCACTTGAAAGCCTATAACCAATTGTTGGCGCGCTGGTATCGGTCGATGGACATCACCTACTACAAGGCCAACGTCATGGGTTTTCCCGATGACATGATCTTTGGCGGACTGTTTCCCGGTCTGCCGGCTTCGAAATACCCTGAGCTGGCGGCGGAAAAAGAGGCGATGTTCCGCGCCCAACTGGGTAAAACCATCCCCACACCTGGCGTGTCACGGATTCTCGACCATGCCCAGCAGCTCGGCCTGCGCACGGCGGTGGTGACGAACGCGCCGCGAGAAAATGCGATGGCCATGCTGACGGGCCTGAACATCGTCGATCGCTTCGATAGCATYGTCATCGGCGGTGAACTCGAACGCGGCAAGCCCCATCCCATGCCTTATCTGACGGCTCTTGAGCTACTGGGCGTGACAGCTGACAACGCCATCGCCTTCGAGGACTCGCTGGCCGGTGTCCAGTCAGCTCATGCGGCCGGTATCCATACTTTTGGTGTGTTATCGGGGTTGCAAGATCAGCAGCTTCGAGAAGCCGGTGCCCAGAGTGTCATTCGTGACTTTAATGACGATGTTCTGTGGCATTTTTTGCAGTCTGCATCGTAAAAACCGCTTCGTAGGTGCCGGGTTCGGTCAGGTTTTCGACTTGTATTGGATTCGGCTTGCCTGTTGGATTTTCCCTGTCGTTCTATTTGTCCTCCCCACTTCTTCATCGTCGGGTCAGGTCAAATGGCGTTGAACACGATTGGACAGGGGGAATAGCCAGGCGATCAGGTGGATTCCCGGATGGGGCAGGATTATTTCRGGCATTAAAAAGCCGGCTTGTGGGCGGCATTATTTTCTGATTTTCGCCTTGTTTTGTTGGTTTTTAAGGCGGTTGTTCTTTTTGTCCCCCATTTGTCCCCCCACCTAGGTCC